>NZ_QHJN01000203.1:0-12990 GCF_003947565.1 Actinomadura sp. WAC 06369
GGCCCCGCCCGCGGACCGGGCGGGGCCGGGCGGGGGGCGGGTGTCGGTGGGTGGCCTTAGGCTTCGTCGCTATGGCTAAGGCGAAGGCGGCCAAGGCGGCGTACCGGTGCTCCGAATGCGGGTGGCAGACGTCCAAGTGGGTCGGGCGGTGCGGCGAGTGCCAGACGTGGGGCACCGTCATCGAGGGGGCGTCGGCGACGCCCGCGCGGGTGGTCAGCGCGGGACCGGTGAGCACGCCCGCACGGCCGATCGGGCAGGTCGACGTGCGGTCGGCGCAGACCCGGCCCACCGGGCTGGACGAACTCGACCGGGTGCTCGGCGGCGGGATCGTCCCCGGGGCGGTGCTGCTGCTCGCGGGCGAGCCCGGCATCGGCAAGTCGACGCTGCTGCTGGAGGTCGCGGCGCTCGCGTCCCAGAAGGGCGACGACGGCGCGGCGAAGCGCGTCCTGTACGTGACGGGCGAGGAGTCGGCCGAGCAGGTGCGGCTGCGGGCCGACCGGGTCGGCGCGATCACCGACGAGCTGTACCTCGCCGCCGAGACGGAGCTGTCGGCGGTGCTCGGGCACGTCGACGCGGTGGAGCCGACGCTGGTGGTCGTCGACTCGATCCAGACGATCGGGACGTCCGAGGTCGACGGGGCGCCCGGCGGCGTCACGCAGATCCGGGAGGTCGCGGCGAACCTCATCCGGGTCGCGAAGGAGCGCGGCATCACGGTCGTGCTCGTCGGGCACGTCACGAAGGAGGGGGCGATCGCGGGCCCGCGGCTGCTCGAGCACCTCGTGGACGTCGTCCTGTACTTCGAGGGCGACCGGCACTCGCGGCTGCGGATGATCCGCGCGGTGAAGAACCGGTACGGGCCCACGGACGAGCTGGGCTGCTTCGACCTGTCGGAGGTCGGCATCGTCGGGCTCCCGGACCCGAGCGGCCTGTTCCTCACCCGGCGGGACGAACCGGTCCCGGGGACGTGCGTCACCGTGACGCTGGAGGGGCGGCGGCCGCTCGTCGCCGAGGTGCAGGCGCTCGTCGCGAAGTCGCACCTGCCGTCGCCGCGGCGGGCCAGTTCGGGGCTCGACACGTCGCGGGTGGCGATGGTGCTGGCCGTCCTCGCGCAGCGCTGCAAGATCTCGATGCACGAGCAGGACGTCTACGTGTCGACGGTCGGCGGCGTGCGGCTCACCGAGACGTCCGTCGACCTGGCGCTCGCGCTGGCCGTCGCCGGCTCGACCGTGGAGCAGTCGCTGTCGAGCAGCCTGATCGCGCTCGGGGAGGTCGGGCTGGCCGGGGAGGCACGGGTGGTCCCGGGGGTGCAGCGGCGGCTCGCGGAGGCCGCCCGGCTCGGGTTCAAGCACGCGGTGGTGCCGCGCGGGTCGCTGGAACTCGCGGACGGTTCGCCGCTGAAGCGCGCCGACCCGCAGCTGTCCAGTTACGAGGGCATGAAGGTGATGGAGGTCGACAGCCTGCAGCAGGCGCTGCAGGTCGCCTTTACCGCGCCGTGACGCGGGTAGCGCCAGAGTATTACCCGGTACGGCCCCCGGTTGCGACCAGGGGAGGAACCGGCGAACGGGGCCGCTCGGTAAACTGACGCCGTCCAGCGACCTCCGGGGGCCAGGTGCCAGCACACGACAAGTCCCATGACGAACGACGCCGCGCCACGCTCGCCGCGGTGGCTCCGGGCACCCAGATCCGGGACGGCCTGGAGCGCATCCTGCGGGGCCACACGGGCGCGCTGATCGTGCTCGGCTACGACGATCTGGTCGCCGAGCTGTGCTCCGGCGGCTTCGAGCTCGACGTCGAGTTCTCCGCCACCCGCCTGCGGGAACTCGCGAAGATGGACGGCGCGATCGTGCTGGGCACCGGCAACAGCCGGATCGTGCGGGCCGCCGTCCACCTCGTCCCGGACTCGACGATCCCCACCGAGGAGTCGGGCACCCGGCACCGCACCGCCGAGCGCGTCGCCCGCCAGACCGGCCACCCGGTCATCTCCGTCAGCCAGTCGATGCACATCATCGCGCTGTACCTGGACGGCATCCGCTACGTCCTGGAGGACTCCGCGGCCATCCTGTCCAAGGCCAACCAGGCCCTCGCGACGCTCGAGCGGTACAAGCTGCGGCTCGACGAGGTGTCCGGGACGCTGTCGGCCCTCGAGATCGAGGACCTCGTCACCGTCCGGGACGTCAGCGCGGTCGTGCAGCGCCTCGAGATGGTGCGCCGCATCGCCGACGAGATCGAGGGCTACGTCGTCGAGCTGGGCACGGACGGCCGGCTGCTGTCCCTCCAGCTGGACGAGCTGGTGTCGGGCGTCGACGTCGACCGGGAGCTGATCGTCCGCGACTACCCGTCCGACGACACCCGGGCCCGCGGCGTCGACGCGATCCTCGCGGCGCTGGACGTCCTGTCCGCGAACGAGCTCCTCGACCTGTCCACGGTCGCCGAGGTGATGGGCTTCGCGGGCCCCGACGCCCTCGACCTGCCCGTCAGCCCGAAGGGGTTCCGGCTGCTCGCGAAGGTGCCGCGGCTGCCGAGCATGGTCGTCGAGCGGCTCGTCGAGCACTTCGGCGGCCTGCAGAAGCTCCTCGCCGCCAGCATCGACGACCTCCAGGCCGTCGGCGGCGTCGGCGAGTCGCGCGCCCGCAGCGTCCGCGAGGGCCTGTCCCGGCTGGCCGAGTCGTCGATCCTCGAACGGTACGTCTGATCAGCCGAGCCGGAACACCTGCCGCTTCCCCTTGCCGCCGTGCAGGTGGGCGACGTACGTCCCGGCCCGGGCGGCGTCCCCGCCGCAGCCGCGCCGCCGGTCCCACACGATCTCCCGGACGTACGGGACGCCCCGCCGCAGCGACTCCCGCGCCGCGTCCCCGCCGCGGCATTCGGCGGACGACCAGATCCGGTCGTCGCCCGACGTGATCCGCAGGTCCAGCGAACCGGGGTCGAACCGGCACGTGTTCTCGGCCGTGTTCACGACCGTCACCCGGAACGCCGGCCGCTTCCCGCCCGCGTAGCGCTCGTCCGCGGCGCCGAGCGTGACGACGATGTCGTCGTCCCTGCACGCGGCGCCGTCCTCCCCGGGCGCCGGGGTCGTCGTCACGGTCACGGTGACGGTCGGCATCGCGGTCGGCGGGGGCGGCGGCGTGGCCGCCTCGGCGACCGTGCGGCTCACCGGCTCCTCGGACGCCCCCCGCACGCACCCCCAGGCCAGGACGGCCACCGCGCCGAGCACCCCGGCGAGCGCGAGGACGCGCCGCCGCCAGTACCGCCCGCCGTCACCTTCCGTGTCGACATCCATGCGGTCAGTATGCAACCGGGTCGGGCGGGACGGGCGCAGACCCGCCGCGTGCCACAATGGCCGTCCGCCATGACCTCACACACCGACGCGAGATATACCGACGCGATCATCGCCTGGTACGACGTCCACGCCCGCGACCTGCCGTGGCGGGCGGACGACGCGACCCCGTGGGGCGTGCTGGTCAGCGAGATCATGCTCCAGCAGACGCCCGTCGCGCGCGTCCTGCCCGTCTGGCGCGCCTGGCTGGACCGCTGGCCGACGCCCGCCGCGCTCGCCGCCGAGCCGTCCGGCGAGGCCGTCCGCGCGTGGGGCCGGCTCGGCTACCCGCGCCGCGCGCTGCGGCTGCACGGGGCCGCCCGCGCGATCGTCGAGCGGCACGGCGGCGCGGTGCCCGCGGCGCACGCCGACCTGCTGGCCCTGCCGGGCATCGGCGCCTACACGGCCGCCGCCGTCGCCAGCTTCGCGTTCGGGCAGCGGCACGCCGTCCTCGACACGAACGTCCGCCGCGTCCTGTCCCGCCTGGTGTCGGGGGCCGAGTACCCGCCGAAGTCGCAGACGACGGCGGAGGTGCGGCTCGCCGAGTCCCTGCTGCCGCCGGACGCGCCGACCGCCGCCCGCTGGGCCGTCGCCGTCATGGAGCTGGGCGCGCTGGTCTGCACGGCCCGCTCGCCGCGCTGCGTCGACTGCCCCGTCCTGGACCGCTGCCGCTGGCACCGCGACGGCCGCCCCGCCTACGACGGCCCGCCGCGCCGCGGCCAGACCTACGCGGGCACCGACCGGCAGTGCCGCGGCCGGCTCCTCGCCGTCCTGCGCGACGCCGACGGCCCGGTCGGGAAGCCGGCGCTGGACGCCGTCTGGTCCGACGCCGTCCAGCGGGAGCGGGCCCTGGACGCGCTCGTCGCGGACGGCCTCGTCGACCCCCTCGACGACGGCCGCTACGCCCTCCCGGCCTGAATAACCGGTCGCACGCCGGCGCGTCCGGACCGTAGCGTGCGGCGGGTGCGCGATCTTCTGACCCTGCCCAAGGCCCACCTGCACGTCCACCTCGAGAGCACCGTGCGGTGGGGGACCCTCCGCGAGATCGGCGCCGCCAACGGCGTCCGGGTGCCCGACCGGGTGGGCGCGTTCGGCGGGTTCGACGCGTTCTTCGCGCAGAACGACCTGGTCCGCGCGTGCCTGCGGCGCCCGGACGACTTCCGCCGCGTCGCCTACGAGTTCTGCGCCGACGAGGCCGCCCAGGGGACCCGCTACGCCGAGCCGTCCTTCACCGCCGCCGCGCACGGCGAGCGCCTCGGCGACCTCGGCATGCCGCTCGCGGCCGTCCTGGAGGGCCTCGACGCCGGACGCGCCGACTTCGGCGTCGAGTGCCGCCTGCTGCTCGACCACTCCCGCCGCCGGCCCGTCGAGCGCGCGTGGCGCACCCTCGACCTGGCCCGCCGCCACGACGGGGTCGTCGCGGTCGGCCTCGCGGGCGACGAGTCGCACCCGGGCGACCCGTTCGCGGACGTCTTCGCGGCGGCCCGCGACGCCGGGCTCCACGTCGTGCACCACGCGGGCGAGGGCGAGGGCCCGGCGAGCATCCGCCAGGCGCTCGGCCCGGGCCGCACCGAGCGCCTCGGCCACGGCATCCGCGTGCTGGACGACCCCGACCTCGTCGCCGAGGTCCGCGAGCGCCGCGTCCCGCTGGAGGTGTGCCCGACGTCCAACGTCGCCCTCGGCTTCGCCCCGTCCCTCGCCGAGCACCCGCTGCCGCGCCTCCGCGACGCCGGTCTCCTCGTCACCGTCAACACCGACATCCCCGCGCTGATCGACACCCCGCTGGCCGCCGAGTACGCGCACGTCCGCGACGCGTTCGGCTACGACGACGGCGCCCTCGCCGACCTCGCCCGCGCCTCCGTCGACGCGTCCTTCGCCCCGCCCGCCACGAAGGCCCGCCTGCGGTCCGAGATCACCGCCTGGCTGGCCGCCCCCTGACCGCGGCGCGGCCGGGTCGGGCGGCGGCGCGGCCGGGTCAGGCGGCGGGGCAGGAGGTGCCGGGGGCGGGGACCTCCAGGTCGATGAGGTAGCGGTCGACGGCCCCCCGCATGCAGGCGCCGCGGTCGTGGCTGCCGTGGCCCGCGCCCTCGTAGGTGAGGAGGACGCCCTCGCGGCCGAGCTGCCGCGCCGCGTTCGTCGCCCAGTTGTACCCGGACGCCGGGTCGTGCCGGGCGTTCGCCAGCAAGATCGGCGTCCGCAGGCCGCGGACGTCCAGGCGGTGCTGCGGGTTCGCGACCGGCCGCGGGGAGCCGAGGCACGCGGCCACGGCCTGGACGGGCCGCGTGTACGTCATGTCGGGCGCGACCTTCGCCACCCGGCGCATCAGCCGCTCCCAGTGCGCGTGGTCGCGGACGGGGAGGCTCCAGTCGGAGCAGAAGACGCCGGTGAACGGGTCCGCGGCGGTGGGGCCGCCTGCGGCCTTGGCGGCGGGCCCGCCGGCGGCCTTGGCGGCGGGCGGTTCCTTCCCCGCGTCGAGGTCCGCGATCGTCCGGGCCAGTTCGCCCCAGTCGGGCCCGTAGAAGGCGCGGAAGGCGATGTGGACGAGGGCCGGTTCCGACAGGCCGTCCAGGTCGCCTCGGCGCGCGCGCTCCCGCAGGTCTCGCCAGACGGCGCGGACGTCTCGTCCGTGCAAGGCGCAGTCGGAGGTGCGGTCACACCACTTGACGAACTCGTCGAACGAGTCCTGGGCCGCCCAGGCTTGGGACGTCAGGAACGATCGGGCGTCGCGGCGGCTGTGGTCGACGACGCTTTCGAGGACCATCGCGCGGACGCGCCCGGGGTACGCCTCGGCGTACTGCTCGCCGAGGAGCGTCCCGTAGGAGCTGCCGTGGAAGGTCAGCCGGGACTCGCCGAGCGCCCTCCGGATCGCGTCGAGGTCCTTGACCGTGCTGAGCGTGTCGGCGTTGTCATAGATCGGGCCGGAATGCTCGGTGCAGTCCTCGCGGGCCCGCGCGTTGTAGGCGACCGTCTCCGCGAAGTCCTCCGGGCTCGCCATCACCGGGGACGGGCGCGCCCCCAGCACCTCCGTCGAGCACCGGATGGGCGCGCTGGCCCCCACGCCCCGGGGGTCGAAGCTGACGATGTCGAACCGCCGCTGGACGTCCTCACTGAACCGGTCGATACCGTCCACGACGCGGTGAACGCCCGAATCGCCCGGCCCGCCGGGCCCGAAGACGAGCGTGCCGATGCGGGCGCCCGGGTCGCGGGCCGTGCGGCGCGCGACGGCGAGCTCGAACGCGGCGCCGTCCGGGTCGTCCCAGTCGACCGGGAGCGCGAGGGTGCCGCACTGGGCGCCGCCGTCGTCGCCGCAGGCCGTCCAGGTGATGCGGGGGGCGGGCGGGGGCCCGACAGTGGACGCCGTGGACGCCGCGGACGCCGCGGGCGCGGCGGCGGCCGCGATCGCGAGCCCCGCGGCGGCCGCGGCGGTCCGGGCGGCCCGCCTGTTCTTGCGCAGCATGAAATCCATGCCTTTCGCGTGGGAGAGCCGCCCGACGGGGGCGGCGCCGGTCCTCAGGACCTCGATCACGCTAGGTCCGGGTCCGCCGCCGGGACAGGGGGTTCAGGGTCGATTCAGGGTGCGGCCAGGGGCGCCTCAGGGGCGGCCGGCGAACGCCGCCGCCTTCCCGCCGCCCGCCGCCGTCAGCGCTTCCCCTCGCCTTTCTCCTCGCGCTTCTCATGCGGGACGCGCAGGACGAAGCGGGCGCCGCGGGCGCTGTCCTCGATCGTCAGGTCGCCGCCGTGCGCCCGCGCGATCTCGCGGGCGATCGGGAGGCCGAGGCCCGTGCCGCCGGCGTCCCGCTGCCGGCCCGCCTGGAGGCGCGCGAACCGCTCGAAGACCTTCTCCCGGTCCTGCACGGTGATGCCCGCGCCGTCGTCCAGGACCTCCAGGCACGCCTCCCCGTCCGCGTGCCAGACGCTCACGTCGATGCGGGACTCCGCGTGCCGCTCGGCGTTGTCGAGGAGGTTCGTGAAGAGCCGGACGAGCCGGAGCCGGTCGCCGCGCACCGTGACGTCGTCCAGGATGTGCGGGACGACCTGCTTGGAGCGTTCCGACCGGGCCAGCTCGATCGTGACCATCGCGCCCAGGTCGACGATCTCGTCGCCGCGCCACGCGGTGGCGTCCAGGCGCGCGAGCTCCAGGAGGTCCGTGACGATCGCCTGCAGCCGGTCGAGGTTCTGCAGCACCGTCCGTCCCGCCTGCGGCCAGTCGACCTCGTCCGGGTACATGAGCGCCTCCTCCATCTGCGCGCGCGCCGCCGCGATGGGGCTGCGCAGATCGTGGGACGCGTCGGAGGTGAAGCTGCGCTGCCGTTCGAGGGCGGCGTCGAGCCGGTCCAGGGTCGCGTTGACGGCCTCCGCGAGCCGCCGCACCTCGTCCCGGTTCTCCGGCACCGTGACGCGGCGGCCCGACTTCTTCGCGGTGATCTCCGTCAGCTCGGCGCGGATGGCGTCCACCGGGACGAGCGTGCGGTCCACGGTCCCCCACGTCCGCAGGCACGCCAGCAGGGTGACTAGCACCGACATGCTCAGCAGCACGGTGACGAGGCTGCTGTTCACGTACCAGGGCGTCGCCGGGGCGGCCGCGTAGACGATCCAGTCGCCCCGGGGGTCGAAGACGCGGAACGCCAGCACGTCCATGCAGCTCGCGAAGCCCGCCGGGGGACACAGCTCGCGGACGGCGTAGACGCTCGAACGCCCCGGGACGAACCGGGCCATCCGCCCCTCGCCCTCCAGGTCGGGCGTGGCCGCGACGATGCGGCCGCGGGCGTCCAGCACCTGGATGGCGACGTCCCGCGGCGACCTCAGCCGGGGCGGCACCTCCCCCTGCTTGACGAAGAAGACCATCTGCAGCGCCGCCGCGCCGGCCTGCTGGCGCCGGTAGTCCGCGGCCCGATCGCGCACCCCGATGAGGATCAGTGTGGTGAGGATCGCGCAGATGAGAACGGTGACCGTCCCGGCAATGACGGTCATCCGCACCCGTATGGACCATGTGCGCCGTCCGTACACCCGAACCCCCCGGTGGGGAGGTAATCACCCGCACAGCCGGTTCCAGTCCTCCGGACGGGCGTTCCGCGGCAAAGGAACGAGAAAGAACCGGTTACCCGAAGCGGGCGGTGACCTGCGATTTCACCGTCGCGGCCCCCGTGCGGCGCGCCCCGCTGTCTAGCATCGGGCCCATGGAACTGCGCCAGCTCGAGTACTTCGTCGCGGTCACCGAGGAGGCCGGTTTCACCCGGGCCGCGGCCCGGCTGCACGTCGCGCAGCCGGGCGTCAGCGCCCAGATCCGGCAGCTCGAACGCGAGCTGGGGCAGCCGCTGTTCGACCGGTCCGGCCGGACCGTCCGGCTCACCGAGGCGGGCGAGCTCGTGCTCCCCTACGCGCGCGCCGCCCTCGCCGCCGTCCACGGGGCGCGCCGCTCCGTGGACGAGCTGACGGGCCTGCTGCGCGGGCACGTCACCATCGGGACGTTCGACTGGGTCGCGGCCCTCGACCTCCCGGGCATGCTCGCCGACTTCCACCGCGACCACCCGAACGTGGAGATCACGGTCACCCAGCACGACTCCGCGACGCTCGCCGACCGGCTGCGCGCCGGACTCGTCGACCTCGCGTTCCTCAGCATCGGCGACGAACCGCCCGAAGGGCTCGCGACCGAGCTCGTCTTCGAGCAGGACCTCGTCGCCGCGGCCGCCCCCGGCCACCCGCTGGCCGCCCGCGCCACCACCACCCTGCGCGGCCTCGCCGAGCACGCCCTGATCAGCCTGCCGCGCGGGACGGGCGTCCGCGCCGTCCTCGACCGCGCGTGCGCCGCCGCCGGGCTCCGGCCCCGCGTCGCGTTCGAGGCCGGCGAACCGCCCGTCCTCGCCGAACTCGCCGCCCGCGGCCTCGGCGTCGCCGTCGTCCCCGAGTCGGCCGCGCGGGCGTTCGCCGACGGCCTGCACGTCCTGCCGATCGTCCGGCCCCGGCTCCGCGGGCGCGTCGTGCTCGCCTGGCGCGCCGAGGGCCCGCGCAGCCCCGCCGCGCGCGCCCTGACGGCCCGCGCGCGAGAGCTCCCCGCGTCCGGACGTCCGTCCGGCTGATCAGGCCGCCGCGCCGCTCCCGGCGGCCGCCATGACCTCCCGCCACACGTCCGGCCGGTCGGTGATCACGCCGTCCACCCCGAGGCCGAGCGCCTTCCGCATGCCCTTCGCGTCGTTGACCGTCCAGGTCAGCACGTCCATGCCGGCGGCGTGCACCTTGTCGACGTACGCGGCGGTCAGGTCGCGGTGGTCCGGGTTGACCTGGTCGGCGTACGCGGCGTGCCCGCGCAGCGCCGACGCCTTCGGCCGGCCGATCAGCGCCGTGGACGCCCCCGGCATGATCGCGTCGAAGCGGCGCACGGACGCCCAGTCGAACGACTGCACGACCAGCCGCCGCGGGTCCGGGCTCGTCCAGTAGGCGTCGGCGCGCAGCGCCTCGGCGACGCGCCTCTCCACCCCCGGATACTTCGCCGGGTCCTTGAGCTCGACCAGCATCCCCAGGCCGCTGCCGCGCATCTCCCGCATCGCCTCCGTGAGCGTCGGGACCCGCTCCCCCGCGTAGCGCTTGCCGAACCAGGAGCCCGCGTCCAGGCGCTTCACCTCCGCCAAGGTGAAGTCGGAGACCTTCCACGGCTTCCGCTCCGGGAAGACGTCCTCCACGTCCGTCGTCCGCGCGAGCGTGGAATCGTGCAGCAGGACGAGCGCGTGGTCCTTCGTCTCCTGGACGTCGACCTCGACCATGTCCGCGCCCATGCGCGCCGCCGCCCGGAACGCCGCCAGGGTGTTCTCCGGCGCCGCGCCGGACGCCCCGCGGTGCGCCACGCCGACCGGCTCGTCCTCGACGAGCACCTCCGGCACCGCCCAGACGTCGCCGGCGCCGCGCGGGCGCGGCTCCGGGGCGCCGGGCTGGGAGAGAGGCGGGCGCGGTTCCGCCTCCGCGTGCGCCGCGGGTCCGATGACCACCGCCGCGGACATGACCGCGGTGGCCACCAGACGCTTCCGTCCGAACATCTTCACCTCGCGAAGCCGGAGCCGACTCGTCCGCTTCGACACTGGGCCCGCAGCATGACCGCAACGTGACGAACGGGTAGCGGAACGTGTACGGACAGTGACGATACGCATCGGCTTCGCGAGACACGAGAGCAACACGGTGCGGCGGCGCACACCGAGATCAGTCGGTTTCCCCGGCCTCCGAACGGGCCCGCGACGTCCGGTTCACCAGCACGAACGCGCCCCGCAGCACCCGCCTCCCGCGCCGCCGCCCCGGCTGCTCCGGCACGTCCGGCGGGCGCGGCACCGCGAGCCGCGTCGGGCGCGACCGTCCACGCAGCGTCACCGGCTTGCCGAGGTCCCAGTGCCCCGCCTCCACCAGGTGCGCCAGGCCCAGCACCGTCCCCGACGCCAGCACCCGCCGCGGCGACACCTTCGCCAGGTCGCTCAGCCGGGCCGCCTCGTTCACCGGATCACCGATCACCGTGTACTCGAACCGCTGCTCCGCGCCGATGTACCCCGCGACGACCTGCCCCGCCGACACCCCGATCCCCGCGTCCAGCTCCGGCACGTCCGCCCGCAGCCGCACCGCGAGCTCCCGCGCCGCGCCGAGCGCCCCGCCCGCCGCGTCCTCCAGCTCGCTCGGCGCCCCGAAGATCGCGAGCGCCGCGTCCCCCTCGAACTTGTTGATCCAGCCCCCGTGCGCCGCCACCACCGACACCACGACGCCGAAGAACCGGTTGAGCAGCCCCACCACCTCGTCCGGCCCCCGCGTCTCCGCGAGCCGCGTCGACCCCGCCAGATCGACGAACAGCACCGCGACCTCCCGCACCTCGCCCCCCAGCGTGATGTCACCGCGTTCGAGCGCGAGGTCCGCGACCTCCTCCCCGACGTGCCGGCCGAACAGGTCCCGGAGCCGCTCGTGCTCCCGCAGCCCCGCCACCATGTGGTTGAACCCCGCCTGCAGCTGCCCGACCTCGCTCGCGTCGTACACCGGGACGACCGCCTGCAGATCGCCCCGCTCCACGTACGCCATCCCCGTCCGCACGGACTTGATCGGGTCCGCGATCGCCCGCGTCGCCATGTACGTCACGTACATCCCGGCGAACAGCGCCGCGCCGCCCAGCCCCAGGATCGAGATCGCCAGCCGCGTCACGTCGATGTCCGGCGCCGCCAGCGCCGCGATCGCCACGCAGATCAGCCCGAACACCGGGATCGCCGTCCCGAGCGCCCACGCCAGCATCACCCGCGTCGTCACGCCCGGCAGCCGGAACCGCCGCGGCGGCTCCGCCGCCAGCACCAGCGCCGCCGCCGGCCGCAGCAGCCGCTCCGACAGCAGGTACACGATCGTGCACGTCGTCGCCGCGCCCAGCAGGCACGTCAGCCCCGTCTTCACCGCGAGCCGTCCGGTGAACAGCAGCAGGTCCAGCACCGCCCACCCGGCGGCGCCCACCGCCCACATGCCCCCGACCAGCAGCGTCAGCCGCAGCGGCCCCAGCAGCACCGCCCGCTTCTGCTCGCGGTCGGGCGGCCCGCCGTCCCGCACCAGCCGCACCACGGGCCGCCACAGCCACAGCCCCAGCACCAGCGCCCCCGGAACGGCGAAGACCGGATAGCTGAAGAACGCCACCGCGTTCACGAGATGCACGTGGTCCGGATCGTCCAGCGGCGGATCGGGCACCACGAACGTCGCGAACAGCAGCACCACGAGACCGCCCACCGCATTCGCGACGCCCACCACCACCAGCAAGACCCACCGCACGCGGATCTCCAGCATGCTCCTGCGGCTCACCTGGGCCTCCCCGGACGTCCGTCCGGATCATCCCACGCCGCTCTCCTCCGCGGGCACCGGCGCCGCCACCCGGCCCGACGACCGCCGCACGAACGCCCACCCGGCGGCGATCACCACAGCCCACGCGGCCATCACGTACAGCGCCACCCGCGCGTCCGCGTCCCACGCGATCGTCGCGACCACGAACGCGAAGAATCCCAGCACCGCCCAGTTCGAGTACGGCGACCACGGCATCCGGTACGCCGACCGCCGGCCCTCCCGCCGCCGGTAGACCAGATGCGCCACCACGATCACCGACCACACCAGGATGATCCCGCCCGTCGAAACCGACGTGATGTACGCGAACGCCTTCTCCGGCGCGACCGCGTTCACGACCACGCCCACCCCCATCACCAGCGCCGAGATAACGACCGTCAGCACCGGCACCCCGCGCCCGTTCAACCGCGCCAGAACCCGCGGCCCGTCCCCGTTCACCCCCGTCGTCCGCAGCATCCGCGACGTCGAGTACAGCCCGCCCGCGTTGCACGACGACAGCGCCGCCGTCAGCACCACGAAGTTGACGATGTCCCCGCCGCCCGGAATCCCGATCCGGTCGAACGCGAGCACGAACGGGCTCGCGCCCCCCTTGAACGCCGTCCAGGGCACCACCGCCAGGATCACCAGCAGCGACCCCAGGTAGAACAGCGCGAACCGCACCGGCAGCGCGTTGATCGCCCGCGGGATGTTCCGCTCCGGGTCCTTCGCCTCGCTCGCCGTCACCCCGACCAACTCGACGCCCAGGTACGCGAACACCACCATCTGCAACGTCATCAGCATCGCGCCGCCGCCCTCGGGGAAGAACCCCCCGTGCGCCCACAGGTTCGACACCCCCGCCG
>NZ_QHJN01000204.1:0-12866 GCF_003947565.1 Actinomadura sp. WAC 06369
CGTCAGGCGCGGGCAGGGGGGTCGGCGGGGCGGGCGGCCAGGTCGGCGTCCATCCGGTGGAGCAGGTCCACGCTGATGGAGGGGGTCGTCACCGCGAGCCGGTACGGCGAGAGGTGCGCGATCTTCGCCCGGAACCCGTCATGGGCCAGCAGCGGCAGGTGCTTCTCGATCACCGTGCGCCCGTGCGGATCGTCCAGCAGCGCGTCGAGCCTGCTCAGGACGCTCAGTCCCGCGGAGCGGAAGTCCGCGGGGCGGGGCAGCGGAGCCGCCGAGGCCGCCACCTGCGCACGCTGCTCGCGGGCCAGCAGGTGTTCGGGCCCCACGGGCCCGGTCGCGGGCAGGCCCATCCGCTCGAACTGGCCGGCGGGGGCGTCGTTCTCCCGCATCAGCTCCACCATCAGCGCGGCCATCCTGGTCTCGAGCTCGTCGTCGACCAGCGGATCGACCTGGTGCGGATCCTTCTCCAGGTCGAACAGGAGCGTTCCAAAGTGGTACGGATTCCCCCACCCGAGGCTCGGGACGCGCAGGACCGGCGCCTCCTTGGTGAACGGGAACGGCTCGGTCAGGACGGCGCCGCGCAGCTCGCTCGCCGCGAACCGGGCGGCCATGTGCGTCGGCATGAGCGTGAACTCGTCCAGCGGCCGGTTCGTCGGCGTCGCGCAGGCGCGCATGTAGACGTGGCGGCCGTCCGTCACGTTGATGTGGCCGCCGTGGTTGCCGAAGAGTCCCGCCGTGCGGACGGGCCGGTCGGCGGCGATCGTGTCGCGCAGGGGGACGCCCCGCATGTCCGGGGTCCGCTCGACGCCGAAGTAGTCCAGCAGCGTCGGACCGAAGTCGATCGTCTGCACCAGGCTCTCCCTGCGCCGCCCCCGGACTCCGCTGCGCGGATCCCAGATGAACAGCGGCGTGTGGATGTTCTCGTCGTACCAGGGCTGCACGGACTTCCCCCACCATCCGCGCTCGCCGAGGAGAAGCCCGTGGTCGGTGCAGACGATCAGCATGGTGTCGTCCCACAGGTCGTGGGCGTCCATCGCGTCCAGCACCCGCCCCAGCGACATGTCGCACATCGTCAGGAGGGAGAAGTACTCGGCCCGCAGGTGCTCCACGGTCGCCTCGTCCTCGGCGACGCGCCCGTAGGACGGCCAGTCGAAATGCTCGCCGTCGTAGTCGTGCACGTAGTGCGCACGGTGCTCGGGGTAGCTGAAGAAGGGCTCGTGCGGGTCGAAGCATTCGATCTGGAGGAACCAGCGGTCGCTGCCGCGGTTCGTCTCGATGAATTCGAGCCCGGCGTCCACCGTCCGGGTCTGGCTGTGGGAGTCGGCGGTCGGCATGTGCCGCCGGTTGACCCAGTCCTGCCGCCAGTCGCGGGAGCCGGCCCTGCCCAGCTCGCTCCGCGGCAGGTCCGGGTCGGCGACCTGCCCCTTCCACTTGTCGCCTTCCTGCCCCCTGAACAGCTCGTAGGTGTCGAACCTGTTGTGGTAGGTCGCGCCGCCGTCCTCCCAGTAGTGGTAGTGGTCGGTGGCCAGATGGGTGTGGACGCCGGCGGCCGAGAGCATCTCGGGGACCGAGTCGTCGAAGGGTTCGAGCGGCCCCCAGGAACGGTGCAGGAAGTTGTACCTGCCGGTGTGCAGCTCTCGCCGCGCCGGCATGCACGGCATGCTGCCGCCGTAGCAGTTGTCGAAGGTGGCCGACCGCCGCCGGAGCCGCTCGAAGTTGGGCGCGTGGATTCCCCGCGCGCCGTAGGGCGGCAGGAACCGCCGGTTCAGCGTGTCGAACATGAGCATGACGGCCCGCATCGGGACGCTCCTTGTCGCCGGGTTTCGGTGTCGCCGGGTTTCGGTGTGGGTTTCAGGGGGATCGCCGGCGTGCGCGGCGCCGCTCGCGGCGCTCGCGCTGCCGGGCCGGGTCCGCCACCGGGGAGGCCAGCAGCAGGTCCTCGGTGAAGTCGTGCGCGGGTTCGGTCGTCACCTGGCGGCACGTCCCGAACTCCACCACCCGCCCCCGCCGCATCACGGCCACGCGGTGGCTGAGGTGGCGCACGACCGCGATGTCGTGGGAGACGAACAGGTAGGCGACGCCGGTCCGGTGCTGGATGTCGAGGAGCAGCCGCAGGATCCGGTCCTGGGTGGACAGGTCCAGCGCCGACACGGGCTCGTCGCAGATCACGAGTTCGGGGTCCGGGGCGAGGGCCCGCGCGATCGCGACGCGCTGCCGCTGCCCGCCGGAGAACTCGCGGGCGAGCCGGCCCGCCGCGCCGGCGGGGAGGCCGACCCGGTCGAGCAGGTCGTCGACGCGGCGGCGCGCCTCGGCCCTCCGGGCGCCCGCCGCCGCCAGCGGCTCGGTGAGGATGTCCGCCACGCTCATCGCGGGGTTCAGGGAGGTGTAGGGGTCCTGGAAGACCACCTGCATCCGTGCCGCCAGCGCGCGCCGCTCGGCCCTGGCGCAT
Organism: Actinomadura sp. WAC 06369; assembly: GCF_003947565.1. Taxonomy (NCBI): domain Bacteria; kingdom Bacillati; phylum Actinomycetota; class Actinomycetes; order Streptosporangiales; family Thermomonosporaceae; genus Actinomadura; species Actinomadura sp. WAC 06369. The sequence continues at coordinate 2,447 of NZ_QHJN01000204.1, forward strand.
CCCTGGATCTCCCTGCCGTCGAAGCGGACGCGGCCGGACGTGACGGGTGCGAGCCCCAGGACGGCGCGGCCGACCGTGGTCTTGCCCGAGCCCGACTCGCCGACGAGCCCGACGGTCTCCGCCCGGCGCACGTCGAGCGTCACGCGGTCGACGGCGGTGAACGGCGCGGCCCGGCGGCCCCGGCCGCGGTAGCGCACCACCAGGTCCTCGATCTCCAGCAGGCTCATCGTCCGGTGCCTCCACCGCTCGTGTTCGCCGCGCCGGGGCGGCCCGCGCCGCCCCCGTCCCGCCGCGGCGCGGGGACCTCGGTCTCGTAGTCCGGCCGCACGTGGTCCTCGTCGGGGACGGCGGCGAGCAGCGCGCGGGAGTGCTCGTGCTCCGGAGCGCGGAAGAAGGCGTCCACCGGCGCCGTCTCGACCACGCGTCCGGCGCGCATCACGGCGACGTCGTCGCACAGTTCGGCGACGACGCCGAGGTCGTGCGTCACGAGCAGGATCGCCATGCCCAGCTCGTCCCGGAGCCCGCGCAGCAGGTCGAGGATCTCGCTCTGCACCGTCACGTCCAGGGCGGTGGTGGGCTCGTCGGCGACGAGGATCTTCGGCTCGGTCGTGACGGCCCCGGCGATCAGCACGCGCTGGGCCATGCCGCCGGAGATCTGGTGCGGGTAGGACCGCAGCACCCGCTCCGGGTCCGCGATCCCCATCCGCGCGAGCGTCTCGGCGGCGCGGGCGCGCGCGGCGGCCCGTCCCATGCCCCGGGCGCGCAGCGGCTCGACGAGCTGGAAGCCGATCGTGAAGGCCGGGTCCAGGTTGCTCATCGGCTCCTGCGGCACGTACGCGATGGTTTCCCGGACGAGCCGTCCGGCCCTGTCCCGGGGCAGCCCCAGGACGTCCACGCCGTCCACCCGGATCTCGCCCGACAGGAGCCGCGCCCGGCGCGGCAGCAGGTCCAGCAGCGCGAACGCCGTCTGGGTCTTGCCGCAGCCGGACTCGCCGACGAGCCCGAGCGTCCTGCCCGCGCGGAGGCCGAACGAGACGCCCCGCACCACCTCCTTGAAATCACCGGAGGCGTCCGGGTAGCCGACGGCCAGGTTCCGGACGCGGAGCATTTCGCCCGGGGCGGGGGCCTCCGGCTCGGCGGGGACGCCCGGTGCGGCGCGGCGGGTGCCCGGTGAGCGCTTCGGCCCGCCCGTGCGCGACGCGGCGTCCACGCTCTGCAGCGCGTCCCGGACGCCGTTGCCGAGCAGGAAGAACGACAGCACGGTCAGGGTCATCGCCAGGCCGGGCCACACGAACAGCACCCGGTTGGTGTCGAGCGCGTCGAACCCCTCGCCGAGCATCCGGCCCCAGGTGACGGTGGCGGGGTCGCCGAGGCCGAGGAAGTCGAGGCCGGTCTGCACGGTGACGGCGACGCCGGACAGGAACGCGACCATCAGGATCACGGGGGCCCGGACCACGCGCAGGACGTGCCGGGCGATGATGCGCGCGTCCCCGAGCCCGGAGACCCTGGCCGCGTCGATGTACAGCTCGCGCCGGACGGCGTGCACCTGCGCGCGGACGAGCCGGAACACGGCCGGGGCCATCATGCAGCCCAGCGCGGTCATGCTGATCCACATCGAGGTGCCCAGGCCCGCGATGATGGCCATCAGCACCATCAGCGACGGCAGCGACATCGCCAGGCCGGCCAGCCACTCCAGGACCATGTCGGTCCGTCCGGCGTAGTAGCCGGCGACCAACCCCGCGGGCACGCCCAGCCCCACCGCGACGGTGAGCGCGAGCGCGGCGCTCAGCATGGTCGGCTTCGTCGCCGCCACCAGCCGGACCAGCACGTCCCGGCCGCCGTTGTCGGTGCCCAGGAGGTGTCCGGGGGTGCCCGGCGGCGCGTTCAGCAGGTACAGGTTCGCCCGCGTCGTGGCGGACGGGTCCGTCCAGCCGATGACGAACGCGGCCGTGAGCGCGGCGAGCATCAGGGCGAGCAGGACGGCGCCCGCCAGGGCGAGCGGGTTGCGGACGAGCGCGCGCAGGGGCGAGGCCCGCCGGGCCGGTGCGGCGCTCATGCCGCACGCGCCTTCGGGACGAGCCACATCTGGGCGAGGTCGGTGAGCAGGTTGACCAGGATGACCATGCCGCCGGTCAGCAGCACCAGCGCCATGATCACCGGGCGGTCCCCGGAGATCGTCGCGTCCACCGCGAGGGTGCCGATCCCCTGGAGCGCGAAGACCTTCTCGACCATGAACGCGCCGCCGAGCATCGCGACGAACGCCAGCGAGAGCGAGGTCAGCCAGGGCGGCGCCGCGTTGCGGAGCGCGTGCCGCAGGAGCAGCGACCGGGACGGGACGCCGCGGGAGCGGAGCGTGCGGATGTAGTCCGCGTCCAGCACGTCGATCAGCGCGCCGCGCCCCTGGAGCGCGGCTCCGGCGACTCCCCCGAGCGCGACGGCGGTGACCGGCAGCGTCATGGAGACCAGCCAGCCTCCCGGGGAGTCGGTGAACGGCACGTAGCCGAACGCCGGGAAGATCTGGAACTGCACGGCGAAGACCGCGAGCAGCAGCAGCGCGATCAGGTACGCCGGGACCGCGTGGCTGACGAGCGACAGGAGCTGGACGGCGCGGTCGACCCCCGCCCGGCCGGTGGCCGCGAGGACGGCCAGCAGCAGGCTCGCCCCCACCACGACGAGGAAGCTCAGGCCCACCAGGGACATCGTCACCGACAGCCGCCCGCCGAGCCCTTCGGCGACCGGCCGGCCGTCCAGGTAGGACACTCCGAGATCGCCGCGCAGCGTGGCGCGGGCCCAGTCGGCGTACTGCGCCGGCAGCGGCCGGTCGACCCCGAGCTCGTGGTTCATCTCCGCGACGGCGGCGGCCGGCGCGGACGGCCCGAGGATGCTCCGTCCCGGGTCGGAGTCGCCGAGGCCGGTCAGGAAGAACGCCGCCGTCGCGACGGCGCCCCACAGGACGACGGCCGAGCAGCCCCGTTTGATCAGGAGCGCCTTCACCGTTCCTCCCCGGGGCGGGCGGAGCGGTCGATGGACGTCGGCACCACGGGGGTCACCTCGCGGAACGCTGGAAGCGGACCAGGTCGGGCGAGGCGCCCTGGCTCTGCCGTTCGATCCGCAGGCCGGGCACGGACGCCCAGGCTTGGTCCGGCGCCATGATCGGCGCGTACCACGCGTTGGCGACCAGCCAGCGGTTCACCGCCTTGAAGGCCGCGTCCTGGGCCGCCCCGGGGGACGCGTCCCGCGCGGCGCGGATGAGCTCGCTCAGCTCCGGGTCCGTCGTGTGGAAGGGGTTCCAGGTCGCGGAGGGGAGAACGGAGAGCTGGATGTCCTCCCAGGGCGTCTTCGACGCCAGCGACGTGAAGAACATCGGGTACTCGCCGCGCCGCATGGCGGTGAGGAGCCGCTGGGGCGGCACCTTGTCCCACTTCACCTTGATGCCGATCGCGCCGAGCTGCTGGTCGATCGCGGTGTTCAGCGACGGCGTCCCGGCGAACGCGGTCAGGTCGGGCATGGTCACGGAGAAGCCGTCCGGATGGCCCGCCTCCGCCATCAGCTTCTTCGCCTCGGCCACGTCCTTGCGGTACATGTCGTCCAGGGCCGGGTCGTAGGCGCCGGAGCCGCTCGAGAAGATCTGGTCGGTCTTGGTGGTCCCCCCGGGGATGAGGGTGGTGGCGAACAGGTCGCGGTCGAGGGCCAGGTTGATCGCCTGGCGCACCTCCGCCTTGCCCAGCGGCGGCAGCGTCTTCCCCTCGCGATCGGCGAGGATCAGGCCCTTCCAGCCGGTCTTGGACGTCACGACCGACATCCCCTGCGCCTTGACCGATTTGATCTGCGCCGCCATCACCGGCGCTGCGTCGAGCTGGCCCGCTTTCAGGCCATTGAGGACGGTGTTCGGGTCCGAGAGGGTGACGATCTCGAGGCGGTCGAAGGGGAAGTCCTGCTTGCCCCAGTAGGACGAGTTGCGCGTGTAGGCAGCGGTGCCGGCCTGGGCCCCGGCCGCGTCGTAGACGTACGGGCCCGACCCCACGGGTTCCTTCGCGACGGTCCCCGACTCCAGGGACCGCGGCGAGACCATCGCCCCGAGGGGCGAGGCGAGGTTCGACAGCAGCGCCGGGTCCGGCTCGGACAGGTGGAGCACCAGGCGGTCGGGGGCCGCGGCCTCCACCCGTTCGATGGAGGCGGCCATGGCCTTGTTGGGGCCGCCGGTCTTCCGGAAGCGGTCGAGGTTGGTCTTGGCGGCCGCCGCGTCGAACGCTCCGCCGTCGCTGAAGGTCACCCCTCGGCGCAGGTCGAGCGTCAGCTCCGTCTGGTCGTCGTTGTAGCGGAAGGACGTGGCGAGGCCCGGCACGGGCCGCCGTTCGGCGTCGAGCCGGATCAGCGTGTCGTAGACGGCCTGCCAGTAGAGCTGGCCGAAGGCGGTGTCGAGCCGGGCGGGGTCGAAGGACGACGTCGCGATCGGGACGGCGACCGTCAGGGTGCCGTCGCCGTTCCCGCCCGCCGTCGAGGACTGCCGGCAACCGGTCAGCGTCGCCGCGCAGAGGACGGCGGCACCCCCCACGGCGAGGATTCTGAAGTGGCGCAAGGGTTCACTCTCCTTGGCAGATGACGAGCGGGTCCGCCGCCGCGCCCGCGCGGGGGCGGGACGCGGCGACACTCGGACCTGGCGCTTGGTTTTCGGCGTGGGAGCCGTGCGACGCGGACGGTCGCGCGTGCCGGCGGTCGAGCGCCGATCGGCGTCTCGAGAGCGGCCGACGAGTGTGGCCGGTGCGGGTGTGGCCGGGGCGGGTGGCCGGTGGTGAGGGCGGCCGGCGGGCCGCGATCGGAAGGCGGGGCGCCTCAGCGGGGGCGGTCGCCGGTGATGGTGACGCGCTCCATGACCCGGGGGCGCGGGTAGTAGTCGCAGAGCGCGTAGTGCTGGGTGATGCGGTTGTCCCAGAACGCGACGGAGCCGGGCTCCCAGCGGAACCGGACCTGGTACTCGGGGTGCCGGGCCTGGTCGGTGAGGATGTCGAGCAGGTCCGCGCCGTCCGCCTCGCCGACGCCGTCGATGCGGGCGGTGAACACGGAGTTGACGTAGATCAGCTTGCGGCCGGTCTCGGGGATCGTGCGGACGACGGGATGCCGGACGGGCGGGTACGCCCTGCGGGCCTCGGCGAGCTGCTCCCCGGTCATGAGCCTGCCGAAGCTCTGCGTGAAGTCGTGGGTGGCGGTGAGCCCGTCGATCGCGGTCCGCACGTCGTCGGGAAGGCCGTCGTAGGCGGCGGCCATGTCGGCCCACATGGTGTCGCCGCCGATGTCGGGCACCTCCACCGCGCGCAGGATCGACCCGAACGGCGGGGTGCCGGTGAAGGAGGCGTCGCTGTGCCAGATGTTCTCCACGCCCGGCGCGTCGGCGTCGTGCGCGAGGCGCACGACCTCGGGGCGGCCGGCCTTGGGCAGGAACGGGTGGATCTGCGGCTCGCCCCAGTGCCGCGCGAACGCCGCGTGCCGGTCCGCGGTCAGGTCCTGATCGCGGAAGAACAGGACCTTGTACTCCAGCAGCGCGCGGCGGAGCTCGGCGAGCACGGCGTCGTCCAGGGGGCGGGACAGGTCGATGCCGGGGATCTCCGCGCCGATCGTCGCACCGCACGGGACGGGCGCCAGCCGCGTGTACGGCTCGCCCGTGCCGCCGGTGGAGAGCTCGCGGGCCGCCACGGCGGGCCGCGGGCCCCGGCGCAGGTCGGCTCCGGCCGTTCTGACCGCTGCGAAATCGATGGTGGTGTCGGGGCTGGTCATGCTGGTCGCCTCCTGGCGAGCGAAGGGTGCCCCGCGTGAACCGCCGTCCGGCGTGGCGGGGCCGCGGTGTCTCAGGCGAAGGGCCGGCCGGCCTGGGCGTAGGCCGCCGCGGAGCGGTAGATGTTGGTCGCCATCAGCCCGGGCTCGCCGGCGGCGCGGAGGGTGTAGAGCCGGGCCACCTCGGCGCGGACGCGTTCGTCCCCGGGGGCGGCTTCCAGCGCGTAGTCCGCCAGGTGGCAGGCCAGCGGCAGGTCGTCCCCGGCGAGCGACACCGCGCGCGCGAGGAGCGCGCGGGCGCCGCCGGCGAGGTCGGCGACCTGGGCCGCGACGTCGCGGCGGGTCGCGGGCTTGAGTTCGCTGGGGCGTCCGCTCCACCACCCCCCGTAGTAGCGGATGACGTTGCGGACGATGAACTCCGCCTCGTCGTAGACCGGCTGCAGCCACGGCGACTCCGAGTGCGGCAGGTCGACCCCGCGGACCACGTCGACGTGCGGCGGCGAGCCGTCCTCCAGCGCCTCCACCGTGCGTTCGACGATCTGCTCGAGCAGCCCGGCGGTCTCGAGCAGGATCCGGCGGACGAGCGCGGCGTCGTCGACGACCGGACCGCCGTGCCCGGGGCACAGCGAGCGGGCGCCGGTGTCGGCCATCGCGCGCAGCCCCCGCGCCCAGTCCCACGGATAGCGCTGGGCCTTCTGCGGGTTCCCGGCGTTGGGCACGCCCCAGATCATCAGGTCCCCGGTGCACAGCACGCCGCGGTCGGGGCAGAACACCCAGGTGTGGTCGTCGGTTTCGCCTCGGCAGGCATGGAGCTCGAACCGCACCCCGCCGACCGAGATCTCCATCTCGTCCTGGTAGTAGAGGTTGGGGGGATGCTCGGGGGCTCCGAAGCGGAGCTCGTCGGTGCGGAAGTTCGGATCGTCGGGACGGCCGCCGAACTGGCGGCTGTTGACGACCGCGTTGTGCGCGGGGGTGCGCTCGTAGCGGGCGAAGCGCTCGGCCATCGCGGCCTGCCCGATGATGCGCGGGAGCGGCTGGTCCGCGTGCAGGAACGCCCCGAGGCCGAAGGCGTGGTCGACGTGGCCGTGGGTGTAGACGGCGGTGTGCACGGGGAGGTCGCTGCGGTCCCGGATCCGCTCGGCCATGTCGGGGGCGAACAGCCGGGTCCCGGTGTCGACGAGGACCAGCCCCTCGTCGGTGGCGAACGCGGTGACCCCCGATCCGACGGAGGCGAACCAGGTGCCGTCGGCGACCCGGACGGGCCCGCCGGTCCAGAAGAACTTGGCCTCGCTCGGATCCCGGTCGCCCGGCTCCATCCACTGCCGGCTCGGGTTCAGCCGGGCGTGATCGTGCCGTTCCGCGGTCGAAACGGCACTCGGTTGAACAGCACCGGCCTGCTCGTCGCTCATCGGCGACCCTCCTTGACCTGGACCACAACGATTGTCACAAATCGCGATCGGCAATTACTGTGAGTAATTGACCGTGGGCGTGCGCGAGCCGGCCATGTACCGGCGCCGCCCGCTCCTTTTACTAAGGTCTTTCCTGGACGGCGAAAAAGTGCGAGATGCCCCGAACCGCTTATCCGGGGTGCGTCGACGACGGCGCCGTCAGCAGCCCGGTCGCGGCATCGATGACGGCGGCCGTGAACTCCTCGGGGTCGCCGGCCTCCCCGTCCTGGTGGCGCTGCTCGAGATCGGCGAGGCCCGAGAGGATGAGCTCGCTGACCCAGCGCACCCGTAGCCGCGCGTGCGCGGCGGGAAGGTGCGACATCCGGTCGGCGAGCAGCCGGCCGGCGGCCACGGCCTCCTCCAGGCCCCCGGCCTCGGGAAGCGCGTGCGCCCGCCGCCCCAGGTGCTCGAACAACCGGTCCAGGAAGCGGACGTAGTGGCTGTCCGGCCGGACGGCCTGCTCGGCCAGCGGGCGGATCAGCGCCTCGACCACCGAGCGGGTGTCGCTGTCGGCGCCGAGGGGCTTGAGCAGTTCGCGGCGCCGGACGTCGATCACGTCCAGCCGGTGCCGGAAAATCGCCTTGATCAGCGATTCCCGGTCACCGAAATGGTATTGCGCGGCGCCGACATTGCGCTGCTCGGCGGCGACACTGATCTGCCGTAGCGAGGTGGCGTCGATCCCCTGCGTTGCGAACAGCCGTTCCGCGGTGAGCAAGATTAACGTTCGCGTCGTCATGAACTCACTTTAAAACAGGTGTATCAAAGCGTCAAGAGTCGTCGCGGGGCGGGCGTCTAGTTTTCGGCGCGCGGGAGCAGAACGCGGAAAGTGCAGCCCTCGCCCGGCGCGGTTTCCAGCTCCAGGCGGCCGCCGTGCGCGCCGACCAGGGCGTCCGCGATGGCCAGGCCGAGTCCGGAGCCGCCGCCGGCGGTACGGCTGCGGGAGCCGTCGACGCGGTAGAAGCGGTCGAAGACGCGGCGGCGCTGCTCCGCGGTCAGCCCCGGGCCCCGGTCGGCGACCTCCAGGACGGCGTGGCCGCCCCGGGTGCCGACGCCGATGCGGATCGCCGCGTCGGCGGGGGTGTGGGTGACGGCGTTGCCCACCAGGTTGGCGACGACCTGGCGCAACCGGGCCTCGTCGGCCAGCGCGGGCGCGCTGCCCGGCCGGCCTCCGCCCGGGCCGGTCAGGGTGACCGCGCGTTCGGCGTCCAGGGCGCGGACGTCGCGCAGCGCGTCCGCGGCGAGGGTGCGCAGGTCCATCGGAGCCGGCACGAGGCGGAAGGCCGGCGGCGAACCGGGCGGTCCCGCCGCCTGGTCCACCCGGTCCAGCAGGAGCATGTCCTCCACGAGCTTCGTGAGGCGGGTGGACTCCGCGGCGATCCGGTTCATCGTCTCGTCGACGTCGCGGCGCGCCGGCAGCGCCCCCAGCCGGTACAGGTCGGTGTACCCCTTGATCCCGGCCAGGGGGGTGCGCAGCTCGTGACCGGCGTCGGCGAAGAAGCGCCGCATCCGCGCCTCGGCCTCCGCGCGTCCCTGGAAGGCCGTGTCGATCTGGGCGAGCATCTGGTTCAGGCTCGCGGTCAGCCGGCCGACCTCGGTGCGCGGGCCGGCCAGCTCGGGCACCCGGCGCGACAGGTCGCCCGCGGCGATCGCGGCCGCGGTCTCCTCGATGCGGGTGAGGGGCCGCAGCCCGGAGCGCACCGCGACCCATCCGGCCAGCGTGAGCACGGCCAGCAGCACCGTGCCCGCGGTGAGCGAGATGGTCCGGGTTCTGGCGACGGTCCGGTCCACCTCGTCCAAGGACATCGCGACGATGACGCCGCCGGGCGCGCCGCCCGCCGCCGCCGCACCGCCCGCCGCAGCGCCGCCAGCCTCCGCCGCACCGCCCGCCGCCGGCCCGCCACCGGCCGTCCCGCCGGGCCGGGCCAGCGCGACGACGCGCCAGTCGTGGTCCCCGTAGCGGGCGGGGACGGTGAACGGACGTCCGGACCGGGCCATGACGGCGGCCGTGTCGAGCCGCGGCAGTTCGGGCCCGCCGCCCGGCGGCGTCGAGCCGGTGTCGATGGCGCGGCGCACCGAGCCGTCGGCCGCGACGTAGACGATGAGCGTGTCGCCGAGCACGCTGAGCGTCCGCCTCCCCTGCGGTTCGCCGGAGGCGGACGGCTCGGGCGCGCGGGCGGCGATCTGTCCCGTCACCGTGAGCCGCTCGTCCACGCGCTCCTGGAGGTAGGCGCGCAGCGCGGTGCCGACGACCGCGCCCGCGACGAGCAGTCCCACGGCGACGAGCCCGGCCGCCAGGCACAGCAGCCGGGTGCGCAGGGACAGCCGCCGCAGCGGGCGCCCGAGGCGGGGCCGCCTCACCGCCGCGGCCCGCGCAGGATGTACCCCACGCCGCGGACGGTGTGGATCAGCTTGGGCGACCCCGTGTCGATCTTGCGGCGCAGGTAGCTGATGTAGGTGTCGACGATGCTCGGGTCGCCGTCGAAATCGTGGTCCCACACGCTCAGCAGGATCTGGCTCTTGGGCATGGTCCGTCCGGCGTTGGCCATCAGGAAGTGCAGCAGCCGGAACTCGGTCGGTGAGAGGTGCACGGTGCTCCCGGCGCGGGCGACGTGATGGGTCTCGGGCTCCAGCTCCAGATCGCCGACCCGGAACCGGGCGGGCGGCTCCCCCCGGGTGCGGCGCAGGACGGCGTGGATCCGCGCGATCAGCTCCTCCAGGTCGAAGGGCTTGGTGACGTAGTCGTCGCCGCCGAGCCGCAGACCGTGGATGCGGTCCCGGTGGTCCTCGCGGGCGCTCACGAACAGCACCGACACCGGGCCTGACCCGTCCTCCCGCCACGGCCGCGCCTCGGCCCGCAGCCGGCGGATCACTTCGAATCCGTCCATGTCGGGCAGCATGACGTCCAGCAGGATCAGGTCCGGAGGGCGGCGGCCGACCAGCTCGAGCGCCTCCCGGCCGGTCCGGGCCGCGTCCACGTCGAAGCCCGCGTGGCGCAGCGCCGTCCGCAGCAGCTCGCGGACCGTCGGCTCGTCGTCCACGACGAGCAGGTGGTCCTTGCGTGCCGCCTGGCCGGACGCGCCGGTCGGTGCCGTCATCGTGTGCCGCCTTACCGAGTGGAGTTCTGATGCGTGCGTGCCGGGCCCGGCACGCACGCATCAGAACTCCACTCGGTAAGGCGGCACACGATGACGGCACCGACCGGC
>NZ_QHJN01000205.1:0-12812 GCF_003947565.1 Actinomadura sp. WAC 06369
GTGCCGTTCCCTCCCCCGGAACCGCCCCCGCGCGTGACCGTGCTCGGGCTGCGCGGGCGGCAGTGGACGGTCGTCGCGATCGTCGTCGGCTGCTGCTACGTGCTGGCGTCCGTCGCGGCGCTGGGCAGCGTGTGGAACTCCTACACCCGCGAGCCGACGGACGCCGAACTGGAGATCGCGTCCCGGGCCGAGGTGGCGCGGCGCTGGCAGGCGTGGCCCGCGGAGCGGATCTTCCCCGACCGGGTCCCGTACCGGGTCGAGGAGGGCGTCACCGAGTACGCGACGCGGACGGGCATCGTGCCCGAGACCGACTGCGCGCGGGCCGTGGACTCCGCGATGGCGGAGACGCTCGCCCGGCACGGGTGCAAGGCGGTCCTGCGCGCGACGTACGTGGGGGCGCTGAACGGCATCGTGACGACGGTCGGCGTCGTCGTCTTCCCGGACGCCTTCAAGGCCGACCGGGCGTTCAAGGAGCTTCCGGGCGGCAAGGGGCCGGACGGGTCCGGCGGGGTGCGGCCCGCGCTGCGGGCCGCGGCGTTCCCCGGGACGGCCTCCGGGCGGTTCACCGACGCGGCCCGGCAGGCCCGGGGGAGCGACCGCGGCGGCCCGTACGTGGTGCTGACGACGTCCGGGCACAGCGACGGGCGCCCCGCGGCGGCCGTCGAGCGGGAACGCCCCGGGCGCCCGTTCATCCTGGCGCCGCAGCTCGCGAACGCGCTGGAGGAGTCGCTGTCCACGCCGGCGCTGCCGGACTGCTCCAAGCGCGAGTGGCAGTGCTGAGGCGCGCGGCGGCGGCCCTGACCGCGGTCGCCGTGGCGTGGCTGCCCGCCGCGCCGGCCCGCGCGGACGAGGTGCGCCAGCGCCAGCAGCCGGTCCTGGACGCCCTCGGCGTGGACCAGGCGTGGAAGGTGACGCGCGGCGAGGGCGTGACGGTCGCGGTCGTCGACTCGGGCGTCGACCCGGACCAGGCCGACCTGCGGGGCGCGGTCACCGTCGGGCCCAACATGCTCGCGGAGGAGGACGCCGGGACGGAGCCGGAGCGGCTGCACGGGACCGGGATGGCGTCGCTGATCGCGGGCCGCGGCCACGGGCCGGGCGGGCGCGACGGCGTCGTCGGCGTCGCCCCGGAGGCGCGCATCCTGTCGATCCGGGCGATCGCCGAGGAGGAGGACGCCTCGTACACGCGGTTCCGCCGCTCGAAGAAGGCGGAGGAGGCGGTCGCGCGCGGCATCCGGCACGCCGCCGACCGGGGCGCGGACGTCATCAACCTCTCGCTCGGCAAGGAGGGCGAGATCACGGCGGAGCGGCAGGCCATCGCGTACGCGATGGCGAAGGGCGCCGTGGTGGTGTCGGCGGTCGGCAACGACGGAGACGACCCGGACCTGCGGGACGGCAACGGGTTCGCGCCGTACTCGTACCCGGCGTCCTACCCGGGCGTGATCGCGGTCGCCGCGTCGCGGGCCGACGGCGCGCGCGCCGCGTTCTCCAACAGCAACTACTCGGTGGTCGTGGCGGCGCCTGGCACCGGGCTGCCGGTCGGGCTGCCGGGCGGGCGGTACGCCCTGGGCAGCGGCACGAGCGACTCCAGCGCGCTCGTGTCGGGCATCGCGGCCCTGATCAAGGCGGAGTACCCGGAGCTGCCGCCGGCGCTGGTCGCGCAGGCGATCGTCGACGGCACCCGCAACGGCCCGCCGGACGTCTACGACGCCGAGATCGGGTTCGGCGTGGTGCACGCGGCGCGGTCCCTGTCGGCCGCGGCGGAGCTGGCGCGGGAGCGGGCGAAGACGACCGCGGGCAAGCCGCCGGGGCGGCGGTTCGGCGCCGCGGAGCCGGAGCCGGTGCGGGTCATCGAGCGCCCCGCCTGGTTCACGGGCGCGCTCGTCCTGGTCGTCGGCGGGATCCTGGGCGGGACGGTCGCCGCGGTGTGGATCTCGGCCCTGTTCGCGCGCCGCCACCCGCGCGCCCGGCGCCCGCCCGCCCCCGGTCCGGGGCCCGGACGGCCGCCCGGCGCGGGCCCGGGCCCGGGCGCGGGCCCGCCCGGCCTGCACCTGCCCGGCCTGCGCTCCGGCCGGGATCCCGCGCCGGAACCCTGGCGGCCCGGCGGACGCGAGACGATCGGGTGATGGACCCAGACGAGTACTCCGAGGCCGTGCTCGAGACGGTGGAGCGGATCCCGCCCGGCAAGGTCCTGGCGTACGGGGACATCGCCGAGCTGGTCGGGCGCGGCGGGCCCCGCCAGGTCGGCCGGGTCATGTCGCTGTTCGGCGGCGGCGTGCCGTGGTGGCGGGTCATCCGGGCGGACGGGAGCCCGCCGCGCTGCAACGAGGTGGAGGCGCACGGGCACTGGCGGGCCGAGGGCACCCCGCTGCGTCCGGACGGCCGCCGCGTGGACATGGCGCGGGCCCGATGGAACCCGGACGAACCCGTCTGAACCGGTCTCGTCACCGTCACTTCGGCGTTCCACCCTGCACACTTCCGCGACATGAGTGCGTTGTGGTCCGATCATGCTCGTTGATCTGCTGCAATGAACTGTTGTGCCGCCTGCTTCCTACCGTCTCGTGCGCCGCGCCGGTCCCGCGCGCGCCGTCGCGCCCGTCCTGGACGACCGGCAGCGGCGGGTGGTCGAGCACGCCGGGGGCCCGCTGCTGGTGCTGGCGGGGCCGGGCACCGGGAAGACCACGACGATCGTCGAGGCGGTCGTCGACCGGATCGAGAACCGGGGCGTCGACCCCGAGCGGGTGCTCGTCCTCACGTTCAGCCGGAAGGCGGCCGGGGAGCTGCGGCAGCGGATCGCGGGCCGCCTGCACCGGACGACGCGGACGCCGCTCGCGCTGACGTTCCACGGGTACGCGTACGCGCTGCTGCGGCGGGAGGCCGTCGAGGGCGAGGAGCCGTCGCCGCGGCTGCTGTCCGGGCCCGAGCAGCTCCTGGAGGTGCGGCGGCTGCTGGAGGGCGAGCTGGCGGACGGCGCCCGCGACTGGCCGGAGCGGCTGCGCGCGGCGCTGGCGACGCGGGGGTTCGCCGAGGAGCTGCGGGACTTCGTGCTGCGGGCCGTCGAGCGCGGCTACCTGCCGGACGACCTGGACGCGCTCGGCCGCATCCGGGGCCGGGACGACTGGCCCGCCATCGCCGGGTTCATGGACCGGTACGAGGAGCGGTTCGCGCTCGACCCCGTCCCGACCTACGACTACGGCGAGCTGATCCAGATCGCGGCGGAGACCCTCGCCGACGAGGACGCGCGGCTCCGCGAGCGGGACGCCTACGACGCCGTGTTCGTCGACGAGTACCAGGACTCCGACCCCGCGCAGGAGGCGCTGCTGCGGCACCTGGCGGGCGGCGGCCGCGACCTGGTGGCGGTGGGCGACCCCGACCAGTCGATCTACGGGTTCCGGGGCGCGGACGTGCGGGGGATCCTGGAGTTCCCCGAGCGGTTCCGGACGGTCGAGGGCGACCCGGCGCCCGTGGTGGCGCTGCGGAACGGCCGCCGGATGGGGCCGGAGATCCTGGAGGCGTCGCGGCGGATCGCGCGGCGGCTGCCCGCCGGGTCGTCGCTGGCGGCCGAGCACCGGGCGCTGGTCCCGCCGGAGGACGCCGAGGAGGGCGAGGTCCGGGCGGTGATCGCCGACTCGGAGTCGCAGGAGTCGGCGCTGGTCGCGGACGAGCTGCGGCGCGCGCACCTGCTGGACGGGGTGCCGTGGTCGCGGATGGCGGTGCTGGTGCGCAGCGCGGTCCGGCAGGTGCCGGTGCTGCGGCGGGCGCTCGCGCAGGCCGGGGTGCCGGTCGTCGTCGCGGGCGACGAGGTGCCGCTGGTGTCCGAGCCCGCCGTGCGCCCGTTCCTGGTGCTGCTGCGGGCGGCGCTGAAAAAGGACTACCTGGACGACGCCGTCGCCGAGGACCTGCTGACCGGCCCGCTCGGGGGCGCCGACGCGCTCGGCATGCGCCGCCTCAAGCGCGCGCTGCGCGACCTGGAGGAGCTCTCGGGCGGGAACCGTCCACTGGGGGACCTGCTGGTGGCGGCGGTGAACGACCCGCGGGAGGTCGCGCTCGTCCACGAGCGGGTGCGGGGCCCGGCGGAGCGGATCGCCCACCTGATCGACACGGCGCGCCGCAGCGTCGCCGAGGGCGGCACCGCCGAGGACGTCCTGTGGGAGGTGTGGCGCGAGAGCGGGCAGGCCGACGTGCTGCTGGAGCAGAGCATGCGGGGCGGGACGCGCGGCGCCGCGGCCGACCGGGACCTCGACGCCGTCGTGGCGCTGTTCGACCACGCGGCCCGGTTCGTCGACCGGCTGCCGCGGGCCGGTGCCGAGCTGTTCGTCGACAACATCGCCGCCCAGGAGATCGCCGGGGACACGCTCGCCGAGCAGGCGCCCGAGGGCGAGGCCGTCCGGATCCTCACCGCGCACCGGTCGAAGGGCCTCGAATGGGACGTCGTGGTCGTCGCGGGCGTGCAGGAGGGCGTCTGGCCGGACCTGCGGCTGCGCGGCTCCCTGCTGGGCGTCGAGGAGCTGGTCGAGTACCACGCGGGCTCCCAGGAGGACGGTCCGGCGGACGGGCCCGCGGTCGGCGCGTCGATGGCCGCGAAGATGCTCGACGAGGAACGCCGGCTCTTCTACGTCGCGGTCACGCGCGCGCGCAAGCGGCTCGTCGTGACGGCGGTCGGCGGCGACGACGCGGAGGAGCGGCCGTCGCGGTTCCTGAACGAGCTGCTGCCGGGCGCGATCGAGCAGTCGCAGCTCGACGAGAAGACGCGCTGGCTGTCGCTGTCGGCGCTGGTCGCCGACCTCCGCTCGGTCGTCGGCGACCCGGGACGCCCCGAACCGCTGCGGCGCGCGGCCGCCGGCCACCTCGCGCGGCTCGCCCGCGCGGGCGTGCGCGGCGCCCGCCCGGAGAACTGGTACGCGATCACCGCGCTGTCGGACCCGGGCCCCGCCTTCGCCGAGGACGAGCAGATCACGATCTCGCCGTCGCAGGTGGAGGCGTTCACCACCTGCGGGCTGCGGTGGCTGCTCGCGTCGGCCGTCGGCGCGCAGGAGGGCGGCCCGAACGAGTTCAGCACCATGGGCAAGGTGGTGCACGCGGTCGCGGAGATGGCGGGCGCGGACGACGGGATCGACGAGGTGCACGTCGCCGAGCGGCTCGACGACATCTGGAACGACCTGGAGTTCCGCAGCTCGTGGTACTCCGACAAGCAGCGCGAGCAGGCCGCGCGGATGGTCGACAAGTTCCTGACCTGGCACCGCGACAACCCGAACGAGGTCGTGGCGCTGGAGGAGTCGTTCAAGGTCGACCTCGGCCGGGTCGTCATCAAGGGCCGCATCGACCGCGCCGAACGGGACGAGCACGGGCGCGCCGTGATCATCGACGTGAAGACGTCCACGACCGCCGTGCCGAAGGACGACCTGGCGCGCCACCCGCAGCTCGGCGTGTACCAGTACGCGGTGATGCTGGGCGCGTTCGAGCGCCACGGACTGATCGAACCCGGCGGCGCGAAGCTCATCCAGGTGGGCAAGGCGGCGTTCGCGGCGCGCGCGCGGGAGCAGGAGCAGCCGCCCCCGGCCGAGGACCCGGATCCCGAGTGGCCGAAGAAGCTCATCGAGGTCGTCGCGACCGGTATGTCCTCGGACGTCTTCCAGGCGCGCGCGAACGACAAGTGTCGGACGTGTCCCGTACGCTCCTGCTGCCCCGTCCACGACGAGGGCGGGCAGGTCGGTGACTAGGCGGGCGGACGCGGGGGGCCTTCGGTGATCACCCCGGCCGAGCTGGCGCGGCTGCTGGAGATCCCCGAGCCCACCGACGAGCAGGCCCGCGTGATCGAGGCGCCGATGGCCCCGATGGCGGTCGTCGCGGGCGCCGGGTCCGGCAAGAGCGAGACGATGGCCGCGCGCGTCGTGTGGCTCGTCGCGAACGGGTTCGTCCGGCCCGAGCGGGTCCTCGGGCTCACGTTCACCCGCAAGGCCGCCGCCGAGCTGGGCGCGCGCGTCCGCAAGCGGCTCGACGCGCTGCGGGAGGTGCTCCCCGCGGACGAGCTGGAGCGGCTCGGCGGCGAGTCCCTGTTCGACGGCGAGCCGATGGTGTCGACGTACCACGCGTACGCGGCGCGGCTGTTCGGCGACCACGCGCTCCGCGAGGCCCTCGAACCCACGATGCGGCTGATCTCCCCGGCGGTCGCGTGGCAGATCTGCTCCCGGGTCGTCGACGCCTACAACGGGCCGATGGACCGCATCGACTGGTCGCCCGACACCGTCACGAAGGCGGTCATGGAGCTGTCGGGCGACCTGGCCGAGCATCTGCGGACGGCCGACGACGTCCGGGGCGTCGGGGCGCGGCTGGAGGAGATGTTCGCGGCGCTGCGCAAGCCGCTGAAGGCGCAGCGCGACGTCCTCGCCAAGCAGGCGGTCCGCGAGCAGCTCATGCCGCTCATCGAGGCGTACGGGCGGGCGAAGGCGGCGAAGGAGGTCATCGACCACGGCGACCAGATGGCGCTGGCCGCCCGGATCGCGGCGCGGCATCCCGAGGTCGGGATGATCGAGCGGTCGCGGTTCTCCGTCGTGCTGCTCGACGAGTACCAGGACACCAGCCAGGCGCAGCTCGTCCTGCTGCGGTCGCTGTTCGCGGGCGGGCACCCGGTCACCGCGGTCGGCGACCCGTGCCAGTCGATCTACGGGTGGCGGGGCGCGAGCGCGGGCAACCTGCTGCGCTTCGCGTACGACTTCCCGGCGCAGCCGTCCCCGCCCGCCCGGCCGGGGACGGTCGGCCGGGGGGAGCAGGCGGGGCGGCGGCCGGTTCCGGCGCCGGTCGTCCAGTTGAGCCGGTCGTTCCGGAACGGGGAGCGGATCCTCGACGCGGCGGCCCGCATCCAGGAGGAGCTGCGCGCCGACACCAAGGCGGTGCCGGTCCTCGTGCCGGGCGCCGGGCGGGACGGCCGCGGCCGCGTCGAGTGCGCCCTGTTCGAGACCGTCGAGGAGGAGGCCGAGCGCATCGCGGCCCGCATCGCGGCGCTGCTGGCCGCCGACCCGGGCACGGCGCCGGACGGGGAGCCGCAGGCCGAGCCGCTGCGGTGCTCCGACATCGCCGTGCTGGCCCGCAAGCGGTCGCAGTTCCCGCTGCTGCGGCGGGCCCTGGAGGCCCGCGCGATCCCCGTCGAGGTCGTCGGGCTCGGCGGGCTGCTCACCGTCCCGGAGGTCCAGGACGTCGTCGCGACGATGCGCGTCATGCACGACCCGTCGGCCGGGGCGTCCCTGGCCCGCCTGCTCACCGGGCCGCGCTGGCGCCTCGGCCCCCGCGACCTCGTCGCGCTGGGGCGGCGGGCGCGCGCGCTGGCCCAGGAGCAGGCGCGCGACGTGACCCCGCCGCCCGCGCGGGACGAGAGCGGCGGCGAGTCCGGCGGCGAGAGCGGCGAGGGCGCGGCGCCGGGGGCCGGGCCGTCCGGCGAGGCCGCCGCGGAGGAGCCGGACGATCCGCTGCGGCAGCTCGTCGGCGAGCTGAACCAGGAGACCGGCAGCCTCGTGGACGCCCTCGACGACCTGGGCGACCCGGCCGCGTACTCGCCCGAGGGGTATGGGCGGCTGCGGCGGCTCCGCGACGAGCTGCGGGCGCTGCGCGGCCAGGTCGGGCTGCCGCTGCCCGACCTGGTGAACGAGGTCGAGCGGGCGCTCGGGCTCGACATCGAGGTCGCGGCCCGCTCCGGGCTCGACCCGGTCACCGCGCGCGCCGACCTCGACGCGTTCATCGACGCCGCCGCGCGGTTCGCCGGGGACGCCGAGGACCCGACCCTCGGCGCGTTCCTCGCCTACCTCAAGGCCGCCGAGACCGAGGAGTTCGGCCTCGAGGCCGGGCGCGTGGGGGAGACCGACAGCGTCAAGCTGCTGACCGTGCACGCGTCCAAGGGCCTGGAATGGCCGGTCGTGGTCGTCCCCGGGCTCGCGTACACGGCGCAGAAGAACGGGAACCCGGCGAAGGGGTCGATCTTCCCGTCGCCGCCGCAGAACGCCACCCGCTGGACCGCGAACCCCCGCGTCCTGCCGTTCCCGCTGCGCGGCGACCGCGCCGACCTGCCGCACCTCGCGGGCCTGGAGAAGGACGACCTCGCGGCGTTCGAGCAGGCGTGCGCCGAACGGGACGTGCGCGAGGAGCGGCGGCTCGCGTACGTCGCGGTGACGCGGGCGTCCGCCCTGCTGATCGCCACCGGCTACTGGTGGGGGTCGTCGGGCCGCCCGCTGGGGCCGTCGCCGTTCCTGGAGGAGGTCCGGGAGGTGTGCGCGGCGGGCGCCGGGAAGATCGTGGCGTGGGCCGACCGGCCGCCGGCGGACGCGGCGAACCCGCTGCTCGCCGACCCCGACGAGGCGCCGTGGCCCGCGGCGCCGGGCGAGCGCGGGCAGAGCGACCTGTCCGCGCGGGAGCGGTACGAGGCCGTCGTCGAGGGCGCCCGCATGGTCGAGGACGCGATGGCGGGCCGCGTCCTGCACTGGGCGGGCGCCGACGGCCTCGCCGACGCCGACCGGGCCCGCATGTCGGCGTGGGCGCGCGACGTCGAGCTGCTGCTGGCCGAGCGGGACCGCGGCCGCGGCGGCGACGGCACGCTCGTCGAGCTGCCCGGGCACCTGTCGGTGTCGTCGCTGGTGGCGCTCGCCCGCGACCCCGCCGCGCTCGCCCGGCAGATCCGCCGCCCGATGCCGCGCCCGCCCGCCCCCTACGCGCGGCGCGGCACCGCGTTCCACTCCTGGCTCGAGGGGCGCTGGGGGCAGCAGCGCCTCCTCGACCCGGACGAGCTGCCCGGCGCGGCGGACGAGGGCGCGGCCGACGACGCCGACTTCGAGCGGCTGCGGGAGGCGTTCGAGGCGTCGCGGTGGGCGGCGCGCGAGCCCCTCGACATCGAGGTGCCGTTCGAGACGATCATCGGCGACCGGCTGGTCCGGGGCCGGATGGACGCGGTGTTCCGGTCCTCCGACGGCGGCTACGAGGTCGTCGACTGGAAGACCGGGCGGCCCCCGTCGGGCGACGACGCGCGGTACGCGGCCGTCCAGCTCGCCGCGTACCGGGTCGCGTGGGCGCAGCTCGCGGGCGTCCCGGTCGAGCGGGTGAGCGCCGCGTTCCACTACGTGCGCGCGGGCGTCACCGTCCGCCCGGCCGACCTGCTGGACGCCCGCGGTCTCGCGGCGCTGCTGGACGGCGTCCCCGCGGGCTGACCCGCCGGGTGATCGACGTCACGGGGCTCTGTTCACCGGCGGTGCTTTCGGGGATGATCCGGGGAACCGACGAGGGAGGCTGCGGCATGACGGAGTCCCATGACGAGAAGGTGGTCCGCGAGTTCTCCAAGCAGGCGGCCGGGTTCGCCGACCCGGCCCGCAACGAGGCGTTCACCCGGCATCTGGACCGGCTCGTCCGGTTCATGGACCCCGAGATCGACCTCGAGGACAACGTGCTGGAGGTCGCCGCCGGCACCGCGCTGGTGTCGCGGGCGATCGCCCGGCGCGTCCGGCACGTCACCGCCCTCGACCTGACGCCCGCGATGCTCGCCGAGGGCAAGCGCGCGGTCGACCGCGAGGGCGTCACCAACGTCACCTTCGCGCACGGCGACGCCGCCGCCCTGCCCTTCCTCGACCGGTCGTTCACCCTCGTCGTGACGCGCTTCTCCCTGCACCAGACGGCCGACCCGAAGGCCGTCGTGAAGGAGATGGAGCGGGTCAGCCGGCCCGGCGCGGCGCTCTTCGTCGCCGACCTCGTCCGCCCCGACGACCTCGACGGCGACCCCGACCGGATCGAGCGGCTCCGCGACCCCTCGCACGGGACGATCCTCACCGAGTCGCAGGTCGTCGAGCTGGTTACCGGCGCGGGCGCCGAGGTGAAGCGCGCCGAGCGGTTCGACGTCGTCCGTCCGCTGGAGCCGTGGCTCGCGTTCACCGGCGCGCCCGAGGACGTGCGGGAGCCGATCCGCCGCGAACTGCGGGACGAACTGGGCGGCGGGCCCCCGACCGGGATGCGGCCGAGCGAACGCGACGGTGAGCTGCACTTCACGCACTCGCTGCTCTTCCTGCACGCCATCGCCGGCTGACGGAGAACAAACCCGGAGCCGTCCGGCGTTCCGGGCGCGACACGGGCCGCTTTTTCGAGCAAACGTTCGACGCCGCTCGCTCGTGTGTTCTATGTTGTCGCGCATGTCTTCCAGCACCCTTCCCCTCGACCGGCCCCTGGAGCGCGAGCCGGCCGCGCTGGCGATGCGCATCGGCGTGGTGGCGGCCGAGGCCGCCCTCGCCGCCTTCGCGCGCAACCTCGACGTCGACGACCTCGCCGACGGCGTCGACTTCCAGGGCGCCATCGGCCCCGCCGAATGGCCGCTGTTCTCCCTGGTCATCGACACCCTCGCCGAGGCCGCGCCGGGCGACGACCGGCCACTGGACGAGCGCCGCGCGGACGCCCTGAACGACCTCGCCCGCATCTGCATGGCCGCCAAGCGCCGCGCCGCCTAGCCGGCGCGCCCGGGCGCGCGGCGGCGGCCGGGGCGTGCGCGCGCTGCGGGCGCGCCCCCGCGTGCCGGTCCGGCGGCCACGCGCAGCTCCGGGGGACGCTGGCCGGGCGGACCTGGCGCGGCGGGGGGAGCGGCGGCTCCGTTCGACATCCGTAAGATCCCCGGCGTCAGCCGCGCAGCGCCTTCGCCTTGACCTTCCCGGTGCTGGTGCGGGGGAGCTCGTCGACGAAGTGGACGTCCCGGGGCACCTTGTACCGCGCGAGATGCTCCTTGACGTACGCCTTGAGGTCGTCGGCGCCGACGCCGGCGCCGGGCGCCCGCACCACGTACGCGGCGAGGCGCTGCCCGAACTCGGCGTCGTCCACCCCGGTCACCGACGCGTCCGCGACGCCCGGATGCCCGCCGAGCAGCGCCTCGACCTCGCCGGGGAACACGTTCTCCCCGCCCGACACGATCATGTCGTCGGCGCGCCCGTCGACGAACAGCCGCCCCGCGTCGTCGAAGTGGCCCAGGTCGCCGGTGCTCGTCAGGCCGTCCCGCACCTCCTTGCCGCCGCCCCCGGTGTAGCCGGCGAACCGCAGCCCGCCGCCGACGAAGATCTCGCCGGGCTCCCCGGGCGGCAGCTCGCGCCCGTCCTCGCCGAGGATCCGGATCGTCAGCCGCAGCGACGGGCGTCCGACCGTGCCGGGCGCCGCCCGCAGGTCGTCCGGGGTCGCGATCGTCGCCCAGCCGATCTCGGTCGCCCCGTACACGTTGATCAGGACGTCGCCGAACCGGTCCATGAACGCGTCCGACACGTGCGGGTGCAGCGCCGACCCGCCGCAGACGGCGACCCGCAGCGACGGCACGGGCACGTCCGGGGCGTCCAGGATGCGCTGCAGCATGACCGGGACGGCCACGAGCGCCTCCGCCTCCGTGTCCGCGATGAGCCGCAGCGCCCGCGCGGCGTCGAACCGCCGCGCCAGCACCAGCGGCATCCCCATGCCGAGCCCCACCGTCGAGTACGCGAACCCGAGCAGGTGGAACAGCGGGGGCGTGACCACGATCGGCGCGCCCGACCGGACCGGGACGCGCATCAGGTGCGTCAGCGCGGCCGGGATCAGCGCCGCGACCGACATCTCGTGCCGCGCGCCCTTCGGGGTGCCCGTCGTCCCGGACGTCATGATGATCACGTTGCTGGTCCGCGTGGGCTTCAGCGGTTCGGCGTCCGTCCCCTCGACCAGCGCGTCGATCGACTCGGGGGCGGGCGCGTCCGTCCAGCCGAGGATCCGCGCCCCGCCGAACCCGGCGCCGTCCACGACCGGCCCGAACTCCTCGTCGTGGACGAGCAGCGCGACGCCCTCGCGCTCGGCGACGTCCGCGAGCTGCTTCGCGGAGAAGTCGGTGTTGAGGAGGACCACGTCGGTGCCGAGCCTGGTCGCCGCGAGCACCGCCTCGACGAACCCCCGGTGGTTGCGGCACAGGATCCCGATCCGGTCGCCGTCGCGCACCCGGTCCCGCAGCGCCGTGGCCAGCGCCGCCGCCCGTCCCTCCAGCTCCGCGTAGGTGAGCGTGCCGCGCTCGTCCACGATCGCCGTCCGGTCGGGCCACCGCAGCGCCGACATCGCCCCGATCGTCGCCGGGACGGGCCCGTAGCGGAAGTAGGCCAGCGGCATCCGGACCGCCCGGTCCGGGCGGACGGGGCGCAGCGCGCCCACGTCCCGGACCGCGCGCGCCGCCCGTACTCCCTGGCTCGCGAACGAACGCACCCGCTCCAGCACCGATATCTCCTTTGTCGGGAAGGTTGCCATACCCGTTAGACGGAAAGTTCAACGGCCCGCAAAGGCTAGGGTGACGGCGATGCCAGCACATGAACCGGTGACCCCGGACGACCTCGACACCGCCGTCCAGACCGCGCTCGCCGCCCTCCGCGCGGTGCCGCCGTCCGCCTGGGACGGCGACCCCGCCTCGCTCGACTGGACCCGCTGGGAGACCGTCGAGCACATGTGCAACGCGATCACGCTCTACGCCATGAACCTGGGCCCCCGGAAGCCGCCCATGGACGGCAACGTGCCGTTCGCGCGCGAAGCCCGCAGGCCCGCCGCGCCCTCCACCATCGTCCGCGCCGACCCCGCCGCGGGCCCGGACGGCCTCCTCCAGGTCTTCGAGGCGTGCGGCGCACTGCTCGTCGCGAAGGTGCGCGTCACCCCGCCGGACGTCCGCGCCTACCACGTCTACGGCGCGTCCCTCCCCCTCGGCTTCGCGGGGCGTACCGCCCTGGGCGTGGGGAAGCGGACCTTCGGGCGGCCCGCCGAGGCCGTCGCGATGGAGATCCAGACGCGCACCGCCGAGCAGCTGTTCAAGGTGC
>NZ_QHJN01000206.1:0-12639 GCF_003947565.1 Actinomadura sp. WAC 06369
CCCCCCGAGCACTCACACAGGAAGAAGGTGATCTATGTAGTCAGACCGCCTGAGGGTGATCGTGGCCCCAGCGATCTCGCGAAGCATGGCGTCGCTGGGGCTCCCCGTCTAGAAAGCCTGGTCTTCCAACCAGACGAAGGATCCGGAGCTGACATGCACCAGTTGATCGCGAGTCCCTTCCTCGGTGAGTACATGGTGTTGAAGCCGGGCGAGCCCCGCGGCTTCAAGATCCCGCGGAGTGCCTACATCGGCCTCGGCAAGGCCGCCGCCTTCCCGCCGTGGCTCGTCGAAGCCGCCCGTAAGGCGTGGGGGATGGACCTCCACGGGCAACCGACCGCAGAGTCACTGCTGATCCGGCCGGAGTCCACTTACGCGTTCGGCAAGGCGACGTACGAGTTGAACCTGGGGTGCAACTACGACTGCGAGCACTGCTACCTCGGGCTCAAGACGTTCGAGGGGCTGGAGTGGCCCGAACGAGAACGGCTGCTCGAAACGATCCGAGACGCCGGCACCCTGTGGCTCCAGCTCACCGGCGGAGAGCCGATGGTGGACCGGCTTTTCGCCGCCGTCCACACCAAGGCGTACGAGCTCGGCATGATGATCGAGATCTTGACCAACGGCTCCCGCCTGGCCAACACCAAGATCCTCGACCTGCTGACCA
The DNA here is from genome assembly GCF_003947565.1 of Actinomadura sp. WAC 06369. NCBI lineage: Bacteria > Bacillati > Actinomycetota > Actinomycetes > Streptosporangiales > Thermomonosporaceae > Actinomadura > Actinomadura sp. WAC 06369. The sequence continues at coordinate 662 of NZ_QHJN01000206.1, forward strand.
CCTACCGGCCGAGCAAGATGAGCCTCAGCGTCTACGGCGCCACGGCCGAAACCTACGACGGCCTCACCCGACGCCCCGGCTCCTTTCGCAAGTTCATGCGCGGGCTAACAGCAGCGCACGAGGCGGGCCTCCAGATGAACCTGAGCCTGATCATCACCGACCGAAACGCCCACGAGGTCGACGCGATGCGCGAGCTGGCCGAACGGTTCGGCCTCCGCTACCGCGAGTACGCCCAGATGTCCCCGACGATCCACGGCGGCGGCGAGAGCCTGCCGTCCCAATCGCCGCAGTACCTGCGCAAGCGCCAGCCCTTCCGCGGTTGCGACGCCGGTCATACCTCCTTCCACGTCGACCCGTTCGGCAAGGCGAGCATCTGCAAGATCGGCCGGAACCCGAACATCGACCTGACGAAGGAAGGCGCAGCCGGGCTGCTCCGGCTCGGCGGCATCAGCGACAACCTCCTACTCCGCCAAGGCGGCTGCACGGGATGCACGCTCCAGGACACGTGCGGCACCTGCATGCCGCTCGTCCAGCTCTACCGCGAAGCCAAAGCCCCGCTGGCCACCTACTGCCAGCACAAGGAACCCAGGAAGGAGGTAGCCCAGTGAGCATCATGACCGAGAACCAGGAGGACCTGGCGGCCGAGGACACCGTTGACGTCGAGATCATCGACGACGTGAACAACGAAGCCGAGGACGCCATCGGCCTCGGGTGCGGGGACGACAACCCGTACCGCTGATCGACGACGAAGCCGTCCCCTCGCCTGCTCCCGCAGGCGAGGGGACCCCACGACTAGGTTGCTGCCGTGACGGAACGACTTCCCTGGCGACAGGCGCAAGAGCTGATCGAGAAGCACACCGGGCCGGCACTCTCCGCCCGTCCCGTCCAGGAGGGCTACAACTCCGAGCTCTCGGTCGTCATCAACAACTCAGTCTTCGTCAAGGGGATGCGCGTGGACCACCCACGCGTCTGGACGCAAGAGCGTGAGCGCCAAATCAACCCGCACGTGCGGGACTTCTCGGCCCGCCTGTTGTGGTCGGAAGTCTCGGGCGGATGGGACCTCAACGGATTCGAGTTCCTGGACGGTCGTCAGGCGACCTACACGCCTTCCAGCAGCGACCTCGGTCTGATCGTGACCATGATGGACCAGTGGCCGCCCGCCCCCGATGACGTCGAGCTGAAGCAGGCGTCCGACCGGTGGGCCGCCTACAGCGACCGGCCCGAACTCTTCGCGGGCCGCTGGCTCGCGCACACCGACTGGTCCCCCAGCAACGTGCTCGTCGTCAACGGCACGGCACGCATGCTGGACTGGGCATGGCCGACCACCGGCGCGCGATGGATCGACCCCGCCTGCTGGATCGTCTGGCTCATCGCCAGCGGCCACACCCCGGCACAGGCAGAAGCATGGGCGAACAGGCTAGAGGCGTTCGCCACGGCGCCGACCGAGTCGGTCACGGCCTTCGCCGACGCGCAGGCGGCCATGTGGGCCGACATCGGGGAGCACGCACCCCACCCGGGCCTGGCCGCTGCGGCGGCTCACTGGACCCGGCACCGAACCGGTTAGCACGGCATCCCCGATGCGCCGTACCCGAGCTGTCAGGAGGACAACAATGACCGTGCAGATCCATCCCTCGACCGCTCTGGTCCCACCCCACCACGACGAGGCGGTATCAATCGACAACGGCATGGTGGACCTGGTTCGCGCCATCTGGGCCCGAGGATGGCAAACCGCGGCCTGCTGCCAGGACACCGGAGAAGCCGTCGAAGGCGAACGCGACCACGGGGACACAACCCGCGATGCAACCGGAAACGTCGGGTTCATTGAGTACTACCGGGGGTGGTCGTGGCTCAAGATGCCACGTGACGACGCCTTCGCGTTCCTCGGCGAGATGGCCGAGGACGAAGGCTTCCGCGACCTCGTCACCATCCCCTGGGGCAAGGGCTCCTGGCGCCTCCACACCCCGGTCGTCTGGTCCGGCGACCGGTTCGTCTCGACACCGTTCGTCCAGATCTACTTCCCCAAGCAACAGCTCGCCGACATCCTCAAGGTGCTGGAGTAGCTCGGGCTCCTCCAAGGCCACGGAGCACGGGCGCTACGGGCAGCGCGGGGCCGCTCCAGTTCCGTCCGAAGGGTCGATCGCTGTGGGTGCACTGGTTGTCGGCGTAGTTGGCGCCGTCGCCTTGCGCCAGGGGGCGCGGGGATCGGCGAGGGTCTCCAGAATGAGCTCGCACCAAGTGACGGCGGCATTGGCGGCCAGATGAGCGTGACGAGGTGCTAGGCCACGCCGGGCGCTCGCCGGTCCGTGCCCGGTGCCGTAGCCACGATTGCGCAGTTCAGCGACGCCCACGGCGATCGCGCTGGCACTGTTGAGGATCTTCTTGATAGCCTCGGTGCCATCCGGGCCCGAGTCTGCGTCACGGCTGGGAAGCAGCCCCAACTCCTTCTGGGCACCTCGGATCAACTTCTGGATGTCAGCGCGCGGGTCAAGCGGCTTGCCCAATTCGGTGAGCACCAACTTGGCCGTGCTCTCGATGAGTTCCTTGGCCGCGCCGATCACCAGCGCAGGATCCTCATGCTGCTCAGCCCGGGCGATCCGTTGCAGCCCCTCATGGATGGCTGAGACGTCGGTAAGGTCAACAAGCGCACCGGGCCGCAGGCCCACACCGATTTTGACGATGCGGCCGTCCCCTTCGAAGCGATAACCGATGTTCTCCAGTTCCCGGCGCAGCTTGCGACAATCGGGAAGGTCCTGATCAACGTAATGATCGTGCAGCAGGCTAGCGAACACTTGCACCACGCGGGCCGCGTGGCGTTCGTCGGTCCAGTCGACCGCGTCCAGATAGCACTGGAATCGCTCACGCCGCTGCCCCAGGCCGGTCTCCAAGAAGGGAGTCGGCCCGGGAGCGAACCCCTGTGATTCCCACAGGTTATCGATGTCGCGCAGGACAACTCCGGAGGCCAGTTCGCGGGCGGCGATGCGGGCAGCCGGGCTGATCAGCTCACGGCGAGAAGAGGACATCTGTGACTCCCTTCCGTCGTCATTGCGGTATGCGGCCAGCAACGTGAGCGGCGACCGCATCGAAGCCCGCCAAGAACGGTTCGGCCGAGTGAGGATGTTGCTGCCGTCCTCGGTCTCGTGGGCGAAGACGGCGTGCCGCAGCTGTACAGGGTCCAGCCGCCGCACGCGGCCAACTCGGTCTGATCCGCTCCTCACCTGGTCCGGCACATGCTGAGGTTGGCAGCCGTGGCCTTGATCAGGTCACAGACCATCAGCAGCGCCTCATTGCACATGGGCCCGATGGCCTCCTGAGTTCGCGGTATCCGTGGCGGCTTGGCATCGGCGGCGGCTCCGTTCTGCAGGTCCAAATGGTGGGCTACCTCGTTACGGGCGGCGAAGAAGGGGTTGAGAGCAGTGAACCGTCCCTTGGGTATCTGCTTATTGCTGATGCCTAGCGCTCCGGCGGCACGGTCCCTGAGATCACCGCTGCCCTGGAAGCTCGCCCTGGTCAGGCTGGCGATGTAGAGCTGGACCATCTGATCATGCGGATCCCGGTGCTTGAGGGCACTGACGAACTCGTCGGCAACCTTGGGGGCGCGAACCTGTTGGTCAACGAACACCTCAAACCGCTTCTTCGCGGTCTCGTTATGGAGAATCAGCGACGGGGCAGCGTACTCAATGAGCGCCTGCATTGATGCGTCCACTCCGGCCGAGGTGAACACGATCGCGGCTCGAAGGAGATCTTGTGCGTCAGAGGACAACCTCCCCCGGGTGGAGGAGTTGTTGGTACTGGCACGTGTCCGGCGGACCAGGTACAGGGTGTCGAACAGCCCGGTCACGCTTTCGTATGTGCTGCGCAACCGCCACCACGCGGTAACGATCTCCGGGCACCGATACGGCCGCGACCCGAGCTTGGTCAGGTGCAACTTCGTCAGGTTGCCCGTACCCCTGTCTTCCTCGACGCTTGTCGAACCGACCAGCCCCAGTTCGATCTCCCCGCTCTCTTCCTGCCACTCCATCGTCACCCTCTCAGCCGTGCCGCATTAAGTGCGTACACCTCACGCTGTCGGCCCCGACCGGAGCAGTGAGGAGGTCAAGGTCGGAGGTGCGTGAAGGTCATACTAGCGAAGCTACCGCAGTAAAACCGATTTTTTACGGCGACCGGCTGGCAGGGCTCGCAGACTGCCCGGCGTTTCAGGGCGGCCTGTCGCAGGACTGAGCAAGCCGCACCTATAGAAGCTGGCGGCCATGAAAGATATCACCAAGGGCGGTCCTGGGCGAGATGTCCAATCGGTGGGCATCAAAATGAGCGACCCGCCCCGCCGACATCAGCTTTTACTATTCTTTCGTCAACACTCAATGCACACGAAGCATGCAGCCACTATTGTGAGCTGGATGCGCGGCACCGAATTTTACGATAGCCGTTAACCGTCGATCGCAAATTGATACGTAACACCAATATCGGTCGGGGTCATGTGCTTTTGGTTGCGGTCCCCCCTCGGACACAACACACCGCAGTGGGACAGATGAACATCTGTCCCACTGTTTGCTTTCCGGCCACCTCCCGCCGCGCGATCCAGACCGGCACCCCGGCAGCGTCCGCGCCCGAATGCGCGATCAACTGGACGAGTTGCCCGGATATGAGGACTTTCTCCCTCCGCGGAAATGATCATGCGGCGCCTTGGACGGATAACGCGGAATCGGTGCAGCCCCAGAGGGGCACCGCCGGGCCTCGAGCCCAAGCTCGCACGGGTTTCGGCCCGGCCGATTCTGCACTATGACACCGACCGCGATACCTGGCCTTCCGGGGAAATGGGGGACGACCTGGCGCACCGGCGCGGCTTTGTGACTATCGGTGATACGTGCGGTGACGTTATGAAATGATGAGCGGATCTTGCGGGACCCTCATTTGCGGGCTCCGGATACCGCGCCGCCGATCGGACTGCGAGGGGGACATCTGAATATGCGACTGCTACGCCCGTCCGACCCTCGGATTCTCGGCCAGTACTCCTTGTTCGGGCGGCTTGGAAGCGGCGGCATGGGCCAGGTCTACCTGGGACGTTCTCCCGGCGGGCGCCCGGTCGCGGTCAAAGTGATCCATCCGTCGGTCGCGGACGAGCCCACCTTCCGCACCCGGTTCCGGCGGGAGGTGGAGGCGGCGCGCCGGGTCGGCGGGTTCCACACCGCCCAGGTGGTGGACGCGGACCCCGAGGCGGATCCGCCGTGGATCGTCAGCGCCTACATTCCGGGCCCGTCCTTGCGGGACGCCGTGAACGAGCACGGGCCGCTGCCTCCCGCGAGCGTGCTGACCCTCGGCGCCGGTCTCGCCGAGGGCCTGTCGGCGGTGCACGCGTGCGGGCTGGTGCATCGCGATCTCAAGCCGAGCAATGTCCTGATCGGCGCCGACGGACCGCGCATCCTCGACTTCGGCATCGCCCACCTGGTGGATGCGTCCGCGCTGACGGCATCGGGCACGGTGATCGGCACGCCCGCGTTCATGTCTCCCGAACAGGCGCGCGGGGACGACGACGAACTCGGCCCGGCCAGCGACGTCTTCGCCCTGGGCACGGTACTGGCGTTCGCGGCCACCGGACGCAGCCCGTTCGCCGCACCTTCGCTCGCGGCGGCGGTTTACCAGGTCCTGGACAAGGAACCGGACCTGTCCAGCCTGCCGGACCCGCTGCGCGGCCTCGTCGCCGGATGCCTCGCCAAGGCCCCGGCGGACCGTCCAGACCTGACCGAACTGGTCGAACGCCTGGCCCCGCACGCCAGGCCAGAGGATTGGCTGCCCGCGTCCATCGTCAAGATGATCGGCGAACACTCGCGGACGGCACCCAACGCCGCGGCGGCACGGAATCCCGGGACACCGCCCGAACCCGAGACGGTACAACCGGCCGAAACGTCGCCGGGGAACGCCGACCCGACCGTCCCCGACGAAACCAACGCGGATGCCCCGGCACAGAAAGCCGACACGCCACCCCGCCCCGGAACGGCGCAAGCCACGGCGCCGCAGGGGGACGCCGGTCCGACCGTCCCGGACGAGGCCGACGGCGCAACGGGCGTGTCCCGGCAGGCCGTGGCGAACACCGCCGAGGACCGCCGGTCGCCCGTCCGTCACGCGGCCAGGCGGCCGCCGGCCACGGACCCGGGGGCGCCCTCGGCCGCGCCACGGCGTCCGGAGAGCGGCAAACCCTCTCGGCGCAAGTGGCTGATCGCGATCTCGGCCTCCGCCGCGGCGGTCCTGCTCGTGACGTCCGGTGTGGTGGTCGCCTGCGCCCCGTTCGGGTCGGGACCGGACGCGAAGCCGCCGGTCCCGGTGGTGACGGCGGCCGGACCGCCCAAGGCGGCGGCGACGAGCGCCGAACCGACCAAGGCGGAGACGACGAGGACCGAACCGTCCGAGACGGCGACGCCCACGGCCACGTCCACCGACCCCAAGCGCACGCCGACCACGTCCTCATCCACGTCCGGGGCCACGTCCGGGGCCGGGGCCGGGTCCGGGTCGTCGAGGCGGCCGGCAGGGCCGGCCGTCGCCCTCAGCCGCGGCCGGACCGGCGACTACAACGAGCACTGCCAGGCGCCGGAGTGCGCGAAGATGCGCATCGTGATGACCGGCTTCGAGCCGAACACCGATTACCACATCGAGCCCGTCTCTCCCACCGACGACTACTCCAACCCCGGTGCGACGGTGACCACGAACAGCAGCGGCTACGAGGCCACGGAACGCTTCGACTACAACGGCGTGGGCGAAAAGGTCTACATCGTGGTGAGGAAGAACGGAACCGAGGTGGCCAGGTCCAACACCATCGTCTGGCCCAGCGGCTAATACGGGACGATGGCGAACAATGGCGATCCGGCAGCGGAGCACGCCACTCCGCCGACGTCGTTCGTGCGTTTCTGATCCGGTGGACGTCCCTGCCGGACGAGCCGAACTCGGGAGGGGCCCCGGCGGAACAGGCCCTAGCTGGGCTCCTCCAGCAGGTCGAGGTCCTCGGGGGTCAGGACCCCGCGCACCAGCAACGCGGTGATGAGGTTGTGGTTCAGCGCGTTGCCGATCGGCGGGGGGATCTCCTTTTCCAGCAGGCCGGCCACCCGGGAACTGTGCCTCTCGCGCACGTTCTTGACGAGATGCGAGGCCACCTTCCTCGTCCAGCCTCGCTGCGGTTGGAGATGGTGAAGTTCCTCTGCGACCTGGGACCACGTCATCGGTTGCGGGTGCGCTTCCTGCCGTAGATAGCGCTGAGCGAGGCACACCAGCACCAGGCGTTCTTCCGCCGAAAGGTTCCATGCCTTGGGGCTGTCGGTCTCGTCCTCGTGCACCGTCGGTCCGGTCGACCACATTCCCCCGGTGGCGATCCGTACTTCAAGAAGGTGCTGCCGCCCCTCGGTCACGATGAACAGAGGCGCGTACGTGGAAGGCAACTCTGCATACTGACCGCCGAGAACAATCTGTGAGTCGGGGAACCGAATCGCGCGCTTGCCGACGTTGCGCAGCACCCATTTCGAGCCTTCGCGCGTAATGGATCCGTGCCGACGGCTGACCTGCCGGTCGTCGGCACCGACACAGACATGGACGTCGCGTTCGCTGCGGCCGAACAGCAGCGTGAAACCGGCGTCGGGCGCCACTCGCATACCGCCGTTCGACCCCATGACGAACAGGGTTCCCGCCGCCGCGGCCTGCGGAACTCCGCCGGCGAGACTGCCGAGGTCCTTTGGCAGCAGACTGACCTTCGAGCGTTCCAGGAAGCGTCCATGCGGATCTGTTGGCATATATCGGCTCCGTTTCCTCTGATGGCCGTCACCCGACCGTCGCCATGCTGCCAGCCGGCGTTCGCTTCCACCGAGCAATCCGAAAGCCGCCCCGCCCCGGTCCAGGATGCAGGGAGACCTCGGGACCCCTCCCGGCACGCCGATGTCATGAGTACGGCCTCGTAGCCGAGGACGTCCGCCGGCACCGGCGGAAGCGCCGAACCGCCTCGTAGGGATCGCCGGCGGGCTCCGGGGATGCGGCGCCATCTCGTCTGGCAGGACGTGGTCATCGTCGATCAGGTAGGGGGCCGCCATGCCTAGCCGCCGACCCCGACACGGGAACGGCGCACCCCAGCCACGCGACCAGCGTCAAGGCAAAGCATCCTAAAGGGTGATAATCTTGCATTCTCTGCAATGGGTGAATGGCTGGTGCTCTCAATGGACGCGACGGAGTTGATGGAAGCCTGCATCGACGATGCGAGCAACATATTGGTCGCGCCTTCGGCGTTGCACGATGACGACCTGGTCAGGGATTTCTTCGGGGCTGCGATAACGCCCGATAGCCTCGCTTCCGGTTCGTCCGATCTCGCCGGGAAGACCGTCTACCTGTGCGGCGACATCTCTGGGATCGACGGACGTCGCCTGCAAGCGGCGGGCCGGGTGTTCGTCATTCGGGAGTTGTCACCGGGGTACCGAGAGGGTGTCGACGCGCCTTGGGGCGTCGTCGACCTCGGGCGAGTTCCCATTCGCGTGCACGGCGCCGGCGTTTTCTACCGCCGCTTTTTCGACCCCGACGGCGATCACTTCAACCGAATCCGTGCGGAGCACGAATTCCAGGCGCTGACGGAGTCCACCAAGCCGGGGACGGCTCATCGGAGTGGGATCTACCTGACGCCCGTCACGCGAGACGGCGACGAGTTGCACTTCCGGCTGCTTCGGTGCTCCACCAATCTCTCGGGGCCGACCGAAGGGTTCGGGCCGACCGACACGCGCATCGTCGAGGCTCTGAACCGCGAGGCCGCCACGGTCTTCCGGAACCACGCGCCGCTGAACCACGTCCTCGCGCAGACGTACCACAACACCCCCGCCACGGCCGCGCGCAAGCAGTCGAAGGCCAGGATCTCGTCGCATGCCGACAAGACCAAGGACATGCCCGTCAACGGCGTCATGGCGTTCTGCACTTTCTATGACGGGCTCGACAAGCTCCACCCCCTGGCCGAGGACGCCTTCGACCTCGGCGTGAAGAGCACCAGCGGCCTGACCAGTCTCCGCTTCCGGCTGAAGGAGCCGTCCGAGGCGGCTTTGCCGGCGCAGTTCTCCGTGACTCTGTATCCCGGCTCCGTGTTCTTCATGCCGCTGTCCACGAACCGCCTGTACACGCACGAGATCCGGCCCTCGTCACTGGACGCCGCCTTGCTTCCGACCCGGCTGGGATATGTGGTGCGCTGTTCCGGCACCGAGGCTGTTCACAAGGACGGCCAGACGTTTCTCAAGAGGGACGGGGGCCTCGTGGAGTTGGAGCCGCCCACGCAGGAGGGCATGGACGAGCTGCGCAGGCTGTACGCCGAGGAGAACAAGACGTCGGCCTTCATCGATTACGGCGGCAAGTTCCTGTTCAGCATGAACACGGGAGACTACGTTGCCCCCCGAGCTTGAGATCGCGAACGAGATTCGCTCGTTCACGCTGCCGAGTGAAGAGAACCCGTTCGAGGAGCTGTCCGCGTCGATTCGCTGGGAGGACGTCGGGAAAGGACGGCTGGGCGCGGTACTCAGCCGGGTCGACGAAACGGGCGGTGCGGCTCTTGTGCGCACCACCACGCGATACGGCTCTCCGGCGCAGCGTTTCCGGGCGGTGCATGAGGGGCTGGCGCAGCGGATCGCAGAACGTGCGGGGCTGACGGTCGGGTTCAACAACGCTCTCGTCGAGCGCTACACGAACGCCTACAAGACCATGGGCGCCCATTCGGACCAGGCTCTCGATCTCGCCGAAGGGTCGGCCATCGCGGTCTTCTCCTGCTATGAACGCCCGGACGCGGAGCCGTCGAGAAAGCTTATCTTCAGTCGGAAGGGGGGCGGGGAGGAGCGGTTCGAGGTTTCGCTCGGCCACAGCAGTGTCGTCTTGTTCTCGGTCGAAGCGAATCGGCGGCTCAAGCACAAGATCGTCCTGGATAAGTCCGTTCCGGGGGAAAACCAGTGGCTGGGCGTGACCTTCCGGACGTCGAAGACCTTTGTCCGCTATCGCGACGGGCACGCGTTCCTGCCGCAGGGTGCACGCCTCACGCCGGCCGATGAGGAGCAGGCGCACGAGTTCTACCGGCTCCGGCGCCGAGAGAACAACGAGACTGACTTCGCCTACCCCCTGCTGACCTACACCATCAGCGAAAGCGACCTCCTCCCGCCCGTCTGACGCTGATCGCTCACGTCCAGCCCGAGTCCGGATCTCAAGCGGACGCTCACCGCCCGCGCTCCGGTGTCTTCCCCTCAGGAAATGTCCAGCACGCGGGCAAGCGCTGTGACGACCGGGCCGGTGTGGTCGGGAACGTAGCGCGCCGCCCACGCTGCGGCCAGCCGGTGGAAGGCGATCAGGTCACGTTCCGCTTCGGCCAGCAGTCGGCGCAGCTCGGGGACGGACAGCTCGATCGTCGGACCGGCGTCGCGCTCGGCATCGACGGTCAGCCGGACGGTGTCGCCCTGCCGCTCGGCGTGCGGGGAGGGATCATGCCCCAGCCAACCGGTCGAGGCGCTTCCGTTGATGACCGTGAGCCATTCGCGCCATTCTTCGATGCCGCTGCAGCAGCCCGGCAACAGCGTCGTACCGGTCGCCGTGTCGGTGACCCGCATCCCGCCCGGTGCGAAGAGCGACTCCTCGGCGAGCATTCCGTGCAGGAAGACCCCGATCGGGTCACCGGTTCGCGGTTCGCCTTCCACGTCGTCGCTGTTCGTCTCGACGATCCGCATCACGGCTGTGCCGACCTCTACCGAGTCGAGCGCCCCATGGAGCGGCATGTAGCCGAAGGGCTCCGACCAGGCGACGGGCCAGAGGGTGAACTCCGTCGGCCCGTACATCTCGAGGACCGGCTGCATTGTGATCACCTGCGAAGTCTGCACGTGTCCGGGCGTCGGCGCTTCTCCATTTCGCGCGGAAAGGAACTCATGCGCCCCCGGGCGCCTCGCACCCGGAGCACGGCCACTCCACGGGGAACACCAGCGGCCGCGGCGGACGGGTGCCCGTCCGCCGCGGCCCCGGCGACGTGTCCGGATAGAGCGCCCGGGACTACACAAACCACGGATCCTTCGGAAAAGTCTGGGTGAGGCGGTCGCGGACGACATCGCGGACGTCCGCCTTGGCGTGCCGGACGATCGGGTCCCAGCAGTGTTCCCTGACCGCACGGTGATTCGCCGCGTCCGGACACATCAGGACGGCGATGACCCGCACGGGCCACAGGAGCCGCTGCACGTCACCGCCTGCCAGCAGCGCCGCCAGGCTCCCGCCGCCCGATGCCGCGACGATGCTCGCGAGCACGTGGCGCCAGGCCCAGCCGACCGCTGATTCGACCACTCCCGCCCTCAGCAGCTCGGACGGCAGAGGCTCTTCGTATCGCTTCTGGAGCAGCGCAGCCTCCACTGCGCGGAAGATACGCCCCCGCATCTCCTCGTAGCGCGCGAGGGCGGCGGCGATCTGCGCCAGCAGTTCGCACCAGAAGTGCGTTTTTCTCGCCCATGTTTGGAACTCGTCCATTCGGCGCGGGCCGAGGTGCGTGGCGACCTCGCGCAGCACCCTGCCGTGTGCTGGGGTGTCGGGGGCGTCCTCGAACGCCATCGCTTGGGCTTTCCTGGCGCACGCGAGCAGTTCGTGGTCTCGGTGCAGCCAGTGGACGACGTCCGCTTGGGCGCAGCCGATGGCGGCCTGGGCGATCGTCAGTTTGTCCGGCCTCTTATCCCAGTCGCGTTCTCGCTCCTCCCGGTACGACAGGACGTCTTGGAGGGCTCCGTCCGCAAGCCGAAAGGCCCCCTGGCAACCGTGCCTGGCGCCACCGCATGGGCATTTGCAACCGGGTTTCCTGGCGTTTGCACAGCTCGCGTTGTGGGCCATGCGCCTCTCCGGGAACTCGACTGCAAAAGCGCATCATGCAAGCCCCGGAGTATGGAGAAAAGTCTCCGGTTGGAGAGACATGTCTAATGGTCGACGTGCCGGTGGCGTCCGGGCGGCGGCGTCAGAGGGCGGGTTGG
>NZ_QHJN01000207.1:0-12583 GCF_003947565.1 Actinomadura sp. WAC 06369
GGCCGGGGCGGTGCGGCGGGTGTTCGCGGGGTTCGCGGTCCCGGACGTGGCGGGGCTGGTGCGCGAGCTCAATGATCTCGGGCTGGTCAGAACGCGCGGCAACGGGGAACACCTGACTCCATGACGACCGAATCGTGGGTGGAGAGCGCCGCGGACGGCGGGTTCGGCATCGGGAACCTGCCGTACGGGGTGTTCGCGCGGCCGCGGGAGCTGCCGCGCGTGGGGGTGGCGATCGGCGACCGGGTGCTGGACCTCGCCGGGCTGGCGGCGGACGGGCTGGTCGACGGGCGGCGGTGGTTCGCGTCGGGCTCGCTGAACGCGTTCATGGCCGCGGGACGTCCGGTCTGGCGGGCGAACCGGGACCGGCTCGTCCAGCTGCTGACGGACGCGGGGCTCCGGGAGCGGGTGGAGCCGCATCTGGTGCCGGTGCGGGACGTGGTGCTGCTGCGGCCGTTCGAGGTCGCGGACTACGTCGACTTCTACTCGTCCGAGCACCACGCGTCGAACGTGGGGCGGATGTTCCGCCCGGACCGGGAGGCGCTCGCGCCGAACTGGAAGCGGCTGCCGGTCGCGTACCACGGGCGGGCGGGGACGGTGTTCCCGTCGGGGACGCCGATCGTGCGGCCGTCCGGGCAGCGGCGGGCGGGCGGCGAGGACGAGCCGGGGTTCGGGCCGTCGGCGCGGCTCGACTTCGAGGCGGAGGTCGGGTTCGTGGCGGGGGTGCCGTCGGGCGCGGGCCGGGGCGTGCCGACGTGGGCGTTCCGCGACCACGTGTTCGGGTTCGTCCTGGTGAACGACTGGAGCGCCCGGGACCTGCAGGCGTGGGAGTCGCAGCCGCTGGGGCCGTTCCTGAGCAAGTCGTTCGCGACGTCGGTGTCGCCGTGGGTGGTGCCGGTCGCGGCGCTGGAGGCGGCCCGGGTGGAGCCGCCGCCGCAGGACCCGGAGCCGCTGCACTACCTGCGGTGCGACGAGCCGTGGGGGCTCGACCTGCGCATGGAGGTGCTGATCAACGGGCGGGTGGCGGCGCGGCCGCCGTTCGCGGCGATGTACTGGACGTCGCCGCAGCAGCTCGCGCACGCGACGGTGAACGGGACGCCGCTGCGGACGGGCGACCTGTTCGCGTCCGGGACGGTGTCGGGTCCGGAGCGGGAGCACCGTGGGTGCCTGCTGGAGTTGAGCTGGAACGGCCGGGAGCCGCTGGTGCTCGACGGGATGGAGCGCACGTTCCTGGAGGACGGCGACACGGTGACGGTGCGGGCGTGGGCGCCGGGCGCCGGCGGCGCGACGATCTCGCTGGGCGAGGTGTCGGGGACGGTGCTGCCGGCGCGGCTATGAGCGCGGGACGACGAGGGCGTTGGCGATGGCGGCGAGGCCCTCGCCGCGGCCGGTGAGGCCGAGCCCGTCGGTGGTGGTGGCGGAGATCGACACGTCGGCGCCGCCGAGGGCTTCGGCGAGCGTCTTGGCGGCCTCGTCGCGCCGCTTGCCGATCTTCGGGCGGTTGCCGATGACCTGGATCGCGACGTTGCCGATGTCGTATCCGGCTTCGTCGACGAGCCGGGCGACCTCGCGCAGGAGGGTCGTGCCGGACGCGCCGGACCAGCGGGGGTCGGCGGTGCCGAAGACGGCGCCGAGGTCGCCGAGGGCGCAGGCCGACAGGAGGGCGTCGCAGGCGGCGTGCGCGGCGACGTCGCCGTCGGAGTGCCCGGCCAGGCCGTGGCCTTCGCCGGGCCATTCCAGCCCGGCGACCCGCAGCGTGCGCGGCTCCGACGAGAACGGGTGGACGTCGACACCGACGCCCACCCGGGGAAACCGTGCGCCCAACTCAGCCGGCCAGGACCTCGTCGAGCAGCGCCTCGGCCTTGTCCTCGTTGGTCTTCTCGGCGAGCGCGAGCTCGCTGACCAGGATCTGCCGGGCCTTGGCGAGCATGCGCTTCTCGCCGGCCGACAGGCCGCGCTCCTTGTCGCGCCGCCACAGGTCGCGGACGACCTCCGCGACCTTGTTGACGTCGCCGGACGCGAGCTTCTCAAGGTTCGCCTTGTACCGGCGCGACCAGTTGGTGGGCTCCTCGGTGTAGGGTGCGCGCAGCACCTCGAACACCTTCTCCAGACCCTCCTGGCCGACGACGTCGCGGACACCCACGTCCTCGACGTTCTCAACCGGAACCTGTACTGTCAGGTCGCCCTTGTCGACCTTCAAGACCAGATAGGTCTTTTCCTCACCCTTGATGGTGCGAGTCTCGATGGCCTCGATCCGAGCAGCCCCGTGGTGGGGGTAGACGACGGTGTCGCCGACCTGGAAAGTCATGTGACAAGTACCCCTTCCGCTAGAACCAGGATAGCACGGAAACGGACGAGGCCGCACCGGCCTTGATGGCATATGCCCAGGTCAACCCCCATATTGGACCATTGACAAAGCTCGTTGATGGTGCTTCGGCCCGTTGTTCCGCCCACGCGGCGCGATCGTCCGGTCACGCCGCCGCGGCCCGGCGGCCACTATCGGGAGGGCGGCCCGGACGGCAAGACCCCGGGCCGGAGAAGACTTCGGCGCTTCACCCGCAAGCACCTCATACTGGGAGGTGAGCCTGCCGCGCAGCGCGGGTACGAAGCGCCGGAAGGGCCACAAACGGGACATTCCCCTTTCTCTCTGGGGAACGGACGGCGGTCACCGGTGGATCGAGGATGGTGATGCTGGCGTGAGGTCGCACGGCGACCCGGACCCGGACGACTACGGGCTTCCGCGCGTCGACATCGTGGTGCCCGACGACGCCCGCGAACTCGACCGCGACGTCCTCGCCTACCACCGCGAGGAGCGCCGCCGCCGGCGCCGGGCCCGGCTCCGGCGGGTCACCGGCCCGCTCACCCGCTTCGGCGTCGCCGTCCCGATCATCGCGGGCGCGCTGCTGGTCGCGCTGATCAGCGGGGCGCTGATGACGGCGTTCGGCCCGCAGCCCGCGCCGCGTCCGACGACCGCGCGGCTCGCCCCGAACCCGACCGCGAGCCCCGGCACCGTCGGCGGCCTGCTGCCGACGGGGAGCGTCGCGCTCGCGGACGGGTCCGCCAAGCCGATGCGGGAGATGCGCCCGGGGGTGATCGGCATCGTCCCGCCCGGGTTCCGCTGCGGGCCGCTGATCGCCGAGCTCGCCGGCCTGACCGGGGCGCCGCAGCTCAACTTCTGGCTCGTCCCCGACCCCCGCCCCGCGGGCGGCCGCGAGCCCGTCCCGGTGAAGGACGTCAAGAAGTGCGCGGGCACGGCGCACCGGGGCGCGCCGCTGGTCGTGGAGGACGGGCGGGGCCTGCTGGCCGCCGCGTACGCGCCGGAGCCCGGCACCGCGCTCACCGCGGTGCTCGTCAAACCGGACGGGATCGTCTCCCACGTCGTGCCGGACCCGCGGGCGGGCAAGGATCTGGACCAGAAGATCAAGGACCTGACGGTGGGCTGACGCCCCGGGCGCCGCCCCGGCGCGGTACGGTCGCCCTCCGGGCGGCGGTCCGGGCCGTCGCCTCCGGCGTTCCGCCGGGACGATGTCCGCGTGTCGGCACCCCGAAGCGGAGTTCGCGGGCGGGCCTCGCTACGCTTCCTCTGGCGTGTCTCACGCCGATCTTCAGATCTCAACGCCTTATCCACGAGGAGACCGACGCCGTGATCCGTAACAGCCGTCGAGTGGTCACGCTCGCCGTCGCGGGCGCCGTCGCCATCGCGCCGGTGATCTCCGGCTGCGGCGCCGGCATGACCCCGCAGAGCGCCATGCCCACGCGCCTCAGCGAGGGGATCAACGCCCAGCTGCCCGCCGACGGAGCCGCGCAGGTCTCCCTCCGCAACATGTTCCTCCTCGCCCCCGAGGCCGGCCCGCCCGTGCCCACCGGCACGCCGCTCGCGCTGTACGGCTCCCTGATCAACCAGGTCGAGGGCAAGGCCGACACGCTCGTCTCGGTCAGCTCGCCGATGTTCTCGGGCGCGCGCATCGAGGGCGGCTCGCTGGCGGTGCCGGGCGCGCTGCCGGACGGCAAGGGCGGCGTGACGCGGCTGCTCGGCCAGGGCGCCCCCACTCCGGGGCCGACGACGCAGCAGCCCGGCGGGACCCCCACCGGGACGCCCGCGCCCGAGACGACCGGCCCCGGCTCGACCGCCTCGGCGACGGCGTCGCCGACGCAGGAGAACACCGCCGAGCCGCCGCAGACGCCGCCTCCGACGGGCACCGGGCACCCGCTCGTGGTGCTGGAGGGCCTGAAGCAGCAGCTCGTCGCCGGCACGCCGGTGCCGGTCCGCCTCCAGTTCAAGAACGCCGGCGCGATCGAGCTGCAGATCCCGGTCGTCGCGCGCCAGCAGGACTACGCGACGTTCCCGCTGGCCAGCCCGCCGCAGGGGACGCAGCCGCCCGGCACGACGAGCCCGCGCCCGAACACCGGGCCGTCGCCGACCGGCGAGGCGACCCCGACCGGCGAGGCGAGCCCGACGGGTGAGGCGACCCCGACTGGTGAGGCGACGCCCGGCGCCACGGAGTCCCCGGCCGCAGGCGGCCACTGACCGACGCGCACGCGGACGGCCGGGCACCCCGAGGGGTGCCCGGCCGTCGCGCTTCCCGGGCCCGGACGCGCGAAGGCCCGGGCGGCGAACCGGTCGCCGTCCGGGCCTCGGCACGCTCGTCCGCGGCCCCTCCCGCCGGTCGCGACCGGCGGGAGGGCGCCGCCGATCAGGGCTCGAACTTGTAGCCCAGGCCCCGCACGGTGACGATGTAGCGGGGCGTGGAGGGCGTCTCCTCGATCTTGGCGCGGAGCCGCTTGATGTGGACGTCCAGCGTCTTGGTGTCGCCGACGTAGTCCGCGCCCCACACCCGGTCGATGAGCTGCATGCGGGTGAGCACGCGGCCCGCGTTGCGGAGCAGGACCTCCAGCAGCTCGAACTCCTTCAGCGGGAGCTGGACGGGCTCGCCGCCGACGCTGACGACGTGCCGTTCGACGTCCATCCGGACGGGGCCGGCCTCCAGCGTCGCGGGGGCGGGCTCGGGGTCCTCGCCCTGGCGGCGCAGGACGGCGCGCATGCGGGCGATGAGCTCGCGCGGGGAGTACGGCTTGGTGACGTAGTCGTCGGCGCCGAGCTCGAGCCCGACGACCTTGTCGACCTCGCTGTCCTTGGCGGTCAGCATGATCACCGGGACGTTGGACCTCGTGCGCAGCTCCCGGCAGACCTCGGTGCCGGGCAGCCCGGGCAGCATCAGGTCGAGCAGCACGAGGTCGGCACCGTTGCGCTCGAAGATGTCCAGGGCGTCCGGGCCCGTGGCGGCCACGGCCACCTCGAAGCCCTCCTTGCGCAGGTTGTACGCCAATGCGTCGCTGTACGACTCCTCGTCTTCGACGACGAGAACGCGGGTCACGGTGTTGCCTCCCGGGCGGTGTTCAGGGCGGCGGGGACGGGCGGGTCGAGCAGCGGAAGCCGGATCGTGAACGTCGACCCGGACCCCTCCTTGCTCCACACCGTAACGTCCCCGCCGTGCTTGCTGGTGACGTGCTTGACGATGGCCAGACCGAGGCCCGTACCGCCGGTCTGGCGGGAGCGGGCCGGGTCCACCCGGTAGAACCGCTCGAAGATCCGCTCCACCTCGGCATCGGGGATGCCGATCCCCTGGTCGGTCACGTTGATCTCGACGAACCGGTCGTCGCAGCGGCGGGTCGACACGACGACGCGGGTGCGTTCGGGGCTGTAGGCGACGGCGTTGTCGATGAGGTTCCGCAGCGCGGTGGTCAGCAGCTCGACGTCGCCGCGCACCCGCAGCCCGCCGGTGCCGCCGGTGGCGAGCTCGATGTCCTTGCTGGACGCCTTGATCTGGCAGCGGTCGATGGCCTCCGCGGTGACGTCGTCCAGGGGGACGGGGCCGAGGTCGGGCAGCGGTTCGTCGCCCTGCACCCGGGAGAGGGTCATGAGGTCCTGCACGAGGTTGTTCAGCCGGACGGACTCGATCTGCATCCGCCCGGCGAACCGGCGCACGGCCTCGGGGTCGTCGGCGGCGCCCTCGACGGTCTCGGCGAGCAGCGACAGCGCCCCGACGGGCGTCTTCAGCTCGTGGCTGACGTTGGCGACGAAGTCGCGGCGGATCGCCTCGGTGCGGCGCATGTCGGTGAGGTCCTCGGCGAGGACCAGGACGAGGCCGTGCGACCCGAGGGGCGCGACGCGGACCGCGAACCAGCGGCCCTCGGCGCGGGCGCGGATGCGGGACGGGACGACCTGGATCTCGGTCTCCCGGATCTCGCCGTCGCGGCGGACGAGCCGGGCCATGGCGAGCAGCTCGTCGACGACGAGCCGGTCACCGCTGACCAGGCCGAACGCGCGGGCCGCGGAACTGGCCCGCAGCACCCGGTCCTCGGCGTCGACGACGACGGCCGACGACCGCAGGACGCTCAGGACGGACGCGATGCCCGGGGGCATGCCGCTCACAGGCGTCGCCGGGGCCGCCGTCCGCTGGGCTCGCTCGCTCACGCGCACCGCCAATCCCGTCGCGAGCCCGATGGCGAGCCCGGCAAGCCCGACCAGGCTCGCGACAATCTCGACCTCCACACCTCGGATGGTAAGCGGGCCTCGACCCCAAGGAGTCCCAACGTGCAGGTCAACGCGGTGTCGTTCCCCGAAAGTTCACCTTCTTATACGGAGGTATTCACACCGGCCCGGCATGCTATGACGTGGGCGAGTGCGTCCACTCCCCCAGCCCTCCGACGTTTTCTCCCTGAGGATCCGAATTGCGCGACGCCTACCACGAGGAGCTCGACGCCCTCAGCGACAAGCTGGTCGAGATGACCCGGCTCGTCCGCTCCGCGATGGCCCGCGCGGTGACCGCTCTCCTCGACGCCGATCTGCGGCTGTCGGAGGAGGTCATCAGCGCCGACGACCAGGTCAACAAGATCGACGCCGAGATCGAGCAGACGGTGTTCGACCTGATGGCCCGGCAGCAGCCGGTCGCCGGGGACCTGCGCACGCTCATCACCACGCTGCGGATGAGCGGCGATCTCGAGCGGATGGGCGACCTGGCCGTCCACATCGCCAAGACCGCCCGCCGCCGCCACCCGGAACCGGCCGTCCCGCCGGAACTGCAGGCGACCGTCCTGGAGATGGGGCAGATCGCCGAACGCATGATCGCCAAGGCGGGCAGCGTGATCGCCTCCCAGGACGTCGAGATGGGCCTCGAACTCGACGCCGACGACGACCAGATGGACCGCCTGCACCGCCGCCTGTTCGACAAGCTGCTCTCCCCCAAGTGGAAGCACGGCGTCGAACCGGCCGTCGACATCACCCTCGCGGGCCGCTACTTCGAGCGCTTCGCCGACCACGCCGTCCACGTCGCCGAGAACGTCGTGTACCTGGTCACGGGCCAGCGCCCCGAGGAGATCAACGAGATCTCCTGACTCCCTCCTCCTCCGGTGTCGTGCCGACGCCCCCGCCCGGCGCGGCCGGCGGCCGGCCGCGCCGGGCGGCGGCCTCCGGAAAAGCCCGCGCGGGCGGAGCCGGGGGCCGTTAGCCTTTCGGGGCCGTAGTCGCCGTCTCACGGAGGGTCAGCCCCGGTGGAGCCGCTGCAGCCGGACGATCCGCGCCGGATCGGCCCGTACCGGGTCGTGGCGCGGCTCGGCGCGGGCGGCATGGGCGTCGTCTACCTGGGGCGGGCGCGCAGCGGGCGGCCGGTGGCGGTGAAGGTCGTGCACCGCCGGTTCGTCGGCGAGGACCGGTACCGGGCCCGGTTCCGGCGCGAGGTCGACGCGGCCCGCGCGGTCGCGGGGTCCTTCACCGCGCCGGTGCTGGACGCCGACCCGGACGCCGCCACGCCCTGGCTCGCGACCGCGTACCTGCCGGGCCCGTCGCTGCGGGAGGCGGTCGCGGGGTTCGGCCCGCTGCCGCCGGACGCGCTGCGGGCGCTGGCCGCCGGGCTCGCCGAGGCCCTCGACGCGATCCACCGCGGCGGCCTCGTCCACCGCGACCTGAAGCCGGGCAACGTGCTGCTGACCGCGGGCGGCCCCCGCGTGATCGACTTCGGGATCGCGCGGCCGGACGGCGCCACCGCGATCACCCGCGCCGGCGCGCCGATCGGCACGGCCGGGTACATGGGCCCCGAGCAGGTGCGGGGCGAGCGGGTCGGGCCGCCCGGCGACGTGTTCGCGCTCGGCGCGACGCTCGCGTACGCGGCGACGCGCGTGGAGCCGTTCGGGACGGGGACGGCGCGGGCCCGGCACCTGCGGGTGCTGACCGGCGCGGCGGACCTCGGCGCGGTCGCCGACCCCGGGCTGCGCGACCTGCTCGCCGCGTGCCTGCGGGCCGAGCCGTCGGCGCGTCCGTCCGCGGCCGGGCTGCTGGAGGCGCTCGGCCGGCCGGGCCCGGACGCACCGTCGCTGCAGGGCGTCGGGTGGCTGCCCGCGCCGGTGGCGGCGGAGGTGGAGCGCCGCACCGCCGAGGTCGTCCCGGCGGCGGCCCGCGCGGAGCCCGCGCCGCGGCGCCCGGGGCGGCGGACGGTCGTGGCGGGGCTCGGCGCCGGGGTGCTGACGCTCGCGGCGGTGGCGAGCGTGCCGCTGCCGGGCGGGACGGCCGACGGCGGCGAGGCGGGCGGCGGCACGGCCGGGCCGGACGCGGAGGAGCCGCCGCCGGAGGGCGTCCGGCTGTGGGAGCGGTCGTACGAGGGCGACGAGGACGTCGAGCTGCACGGCGCCGGCGGCGTGCTCCTCGTGCGGGCCGGGGAGGACGTCCGCGCGCTGGACCCGCGCACCGGCCGCGTGCGGTGGAAGCGCGGGGCCGCCGGGGTCACGGCGGCGGGCGCGGACGTGTTCCTGGCGGAGGACGGCGGCCGGCGGCTCCGGGCGGTCGGGGCCGCGTCCGGCGACACCCGGTGGACGTACGGCCTGCGGTCCGACGCCGACGTCGGCGAGAGCGCGGGCCCGCTGGCGGTGGCCGCGGACGTCGTCTGCTTCGGCGTCTCGCCGCGGCGGGCGGACCGGCGGGAGCGCGTCGGCGCGCTGGGCAGAAAGGACGGGCGCCGCGGCTGGACGTCCGGCCTGATCGGCGCGCCGACCCCGGACGGGTTCGCCGCCGGGGCGGGTCTCGTCGTGGCCGCGTCGAAGACCGAACTGGTCGCGCTGGACCCGGCGTCCGGGCGGATCCGGTGGCGGTACCCGATGGACTACGGCGCCTACCTGCGCTTCGACCGGGAGCGGGTCTTCGCCTCCGACAGGCTCGGGACGCTGCACGCGCTGCGGGCCGCCGACGGGAAGGCGCTCTGGAAGCGGCGGGCGATGACCGCCTTCTCGAGCGGGGCCGGGGCGGGGAAGGTGTTCGTGGAGGGCGAGGACGGCGTGGTCGTCGCGCTCGACGCGGCCACCGGGCGGCGCGCCTGGTCGCGGCGGGTCGCGCGGGCGGCGAACGACCCGCGGTCGCAGGCGACGGCGCTGGCGCTCGACGGCGGAATCTTGTACGCGGCGTGCGGCGACGGCACACTGTACGCGTTGGACGCGGCCGACGGCCGCGTCCGCTGGACCCGCGGGGCGGAGGCGGCCGCGGAGCGGGCCGCGCGGCTCGGCGTGCCGGTGGGCGTCGCCGGGGTCGTGTGCGTCGCGACCTCGGACCGGCGGGTCCGGGCGCTCGCCCCGCCGGACTCACGCGGAGGATCACGTGCAGGCTCTTGAGCCCGGCGACCCGCGCTCGGTCGAGACCTCGGGACGCGTCTACCGGCTCGTCGCGCGGCTCGGCTCGGGCGGCATGGGCACCGTCTACCTGGGCCGGTCCGCCGCCGGACGGGCGGTCGCGGTCAAGATCGTGCATCCGGAGTTCGCCGCCGACGCGCGGTTCCGGGAGCGGTTCCGGCGCGAGGCCGAGCTGTCCGGGACGGTCGGCGGCGGGTTCACGGCGCCGGTCGTCGACGCCGCTCCGGACGCCCGTCCGCCCTGGCTGGCGACGGAGTTCGTGCCCTCGGTGCCGCTGCGGGACGCCGTCCGCTCGGGCGGGGCGCTGCCGCCGGACGCGGTCCGGCGGCTGGCGGCGGGCGTCGCGGAGGCGCTGGTCGAGATCCACGGCGCCGGGGTCGTGCACCGCGACCTCACGCCCGCGAACGTCCTGCTGGCGGCGGACGGCCCGCGCGTCATCGACTTCGGGATCGCCCGCGCGCTGGACGCCGCGACGATCACGAGCGCGGGGACGCCGCTCGGCGCGCCCGGCTTCATGTCGCCCGAGCAGGCCGCCGGGGAGCCGATCGGCCCGCCGAGCGACGTGTTCACGTTCGGCGCGACGCTGCTGTACGCGGCGACCGGCCGGGAGCCGTTCGGCGCGGGCACGTGGCACGAGCAGCTGCTGCGGCTGCGGTCGGAGCGGCCGCGGCTCGACCGGGTCGCCGACGCGGACCTGCGGGCGCTGATCGCCGACTGCATGGAGCGCGAACCGTCCCGCCGCCCGACCGCCGCGCGGCTCGCCGAGCGGCTCGCGGCCGGGACGTCCCCGGGCGCGGCGCCCGGGCCGGCGCCCGGCGCGGCGGTCTGGCCGCCGGGGATCGCGGCGGAGATCGAGCGGCGGCGGGCGGCGGCGGAGCGCCCGGCGGTGCCGGGCGGCGGGCGCGGCCGTCCCGCGCGGGCCGGCGTCGCGGTCGCCGCGGTCGCCGCCGCGCTGGCCGTGGTCGCGGCGGTCTCCGCCGCCGTGTGGTTCCAGGGCCGCGGCGGCGGGCCGGAGCCGGCCGCCGCGCCCGCCCCGCCGTCCGCGGCCGTCCCGGCGACGAGCGCGCCCCCGGCGCCGGTCGGGGAGATCCGGTTCCTGGTCAGCGGCGACGGCGAGGTCGAGTCCCTGACGTACTCGGTGAACGGCGACTCCCGGACCGTGGAGAACGTCGAACTGCCGTGGGAGGTGTCGGTGCCGATCCCGGCGTCGGTCCCGAGGACGGTGTGGGAGCTGGACGTGACGAACGGCGGGAGCGGAGTGATCCGCTACAAGGTCGACGCGAACGGACGGCTGGTCACGCAGGGGGCCACGGCCGGGCAGGGCACGGGCCACGCCGAAGGCAGCATCTGAGGAACGGGAGGACGGCACCATGACGCTGGCGGCGTTCACGCCGAAGGTCGACTTCTTGCCCGCCGGCGGCCCGGGTCTCGCGTACGAGCTTCCCCCGGCCGCCCCGGGCACCCTGTTCGTCCGCGGGCCGAACGGCGGGATGCGGGTCGCGCCGGACGCCGGGTTCACGGTGGTCTTCGGGCGGTGCGAGCCCGAGGTCCACGTCTGCGTCGGGGCGGACGACCGGCACGTCAGCCGGCGGCAGGGGCTGATCCGCCACGACGGGTCGCGCTGGATGCTCTACAACACGGGCAAGCGCGCCATCCGCTTCCCCGACCGGCTGGTGCTCGGCGGGCACGAGGCCGAACTGCCGGCGGCGTACGCGCCGCTGTTCGTCATCGGCCCGGAGCGGGAGCACCTGCTGGAGACGCGCATCGCCGGACGCCCCCGCGCCGGGTCCCCGGACCTGCACGAGCTCGGCACCGCCGAACCGGACGGCGCGCTGCTGCGGGACGACACCGAACGGCTCGTCCTCGCGTGCCTGGCGCGCCGCTACCTCGCGCAGGAGCCGAACCCGGTGCCGCTCACGTGGGCGCAGGTCGCGGCGGAGCTGAACCTCGCCCGTCCGGACGGGAAGTGGAACGCCAGGCGGGCGCAGCATGTCGTGGAGAAGGTGCGCCTGCGGCTCAGCAGGGACTTCGCGGGGCTCCGCGAGGAGGAGCTTCCGCCGCCGATCGGCAACGCGCTCAACCACAACCTGATCGTCGTGCTGCTCGTCCACGCGGCCCTCGTCCCGTCGCACCTGCTCGAACTGGAGCCGCCCAGGTGAACCGCCGAGGCGCCGGGACCGGTCCCGGGGCCTCCGCGGCACGACTCTCGATGAAGCACACCTGACCGGACGGCCGCGGGCGGGTCAGCCGACGCGGGCGCTCTCCGGGCGGGCGGCCGGGGCGGCCCCACCGGGCGCGCCGGGCGCGCGCCCCTCGCGGACGGCCGCGAGCAGGGCCACCGCGACGACCGCCTGGATGCCGGTGATCATCGCCAGCACGATGGGCTCCTCGACGCCGAGCATCACCATCGTCAGGTTGGCGGCGAAGTGCGTGGCGACCGCGGCGAGGACGCCTGCGCGCTCGTAGGCGTGGCAGACGAGCATCGCCATCGGGACGGAGCTGAAGGCGAAGAGCGCACCGGCCGGGGTGGCCGCGCCGAGTTCGTTCTGGACGGTGCCGTGGACGAAGAACAGCGGCATGTGCCAGACGGCCCAGATGGCGCCCAGCACCACCGCGACCTGGTAGCGGTTCATCGTCGCGCGCATCCGCGGGTAGGCGGTGCCGCGCCAGCCGGGCTCCTCCGACAGCGGGCCGAGGAGCAGCATGGTGGCGAGGAAGGAGACGGGCCCGCCGGGGTTGGCCTCGATCATGTCCCTGCCGGCGTCCAGGCTGAGGGCCGGGCCGCCCGCCACGTGCGCCAGGAACGCGCCCGCCACGACGGTCGCGGAGGCCAGCACGAGCAGCGCCGGGGACCAGAGCAGGGCGGACGCGCGGAACCGGACGGCCCGCGCCGGGACGGGTTCGCCGCGCCGCC
>NZ_QHJN01000208.1:0-12444 GCF_003947565.1 Actinomadura sp. WAC 06369
CCCGGACGCCCCACTTCCGCCCGCCCTTGGCAGCAGCACCACCGCCCGCCTTGCCGACCTCGCCCACACCCTTCGACGCCGACCCCGAGTCCGAATCCGAGCCCGAGTCCTTGGCGTCCGAGTCCTCGACGTCCGGCTCCGAGTCCGAGTCCGAGCCCGAGTCCTCGACGTCCGGCTTCGACTCCGAGTCCAAGTCCGAGCGCTTGGCGTCCGGCTTCGAGTCCTTGGCATCTCCGGCCGTGGCGTCTCCGGCTTTCCCGCCGGAGACGCCCACGTCCGAGCCATCCGCGCTCGCGGCCTTCGGGCCCCCGGCCTCGGCCTTCCCACCCGAGGTGCCCGCGTCCGGACCGTCCGACTTCGCGGCCTTTGTCGCCGAGCCCTCGGGGTCCCCGGCGGCCTCGGTCTTCTCGCCCGAGGTGTCCGTGTCGGTGTCGTCCGGGGTCGGGGCGGCGTCGGGCTTCGCGGGCTTGGTGGTCTCGGCGGTCGCGGGGGTTTCCGCGGGGTCGTTCGCAGCGGGGTCGCGGTCCGCCTCGGCGGGCTCGACGTCGTCCGACATCGGTGCCTCCCTCTCGGTCATTTCTGCTTGCGGATCCGCACGGCCCGCAGGGTGCGGGCGGCGACGGCGGCCAGGACGAGCGCGGCGGCCAGCGGCGGCCACAGCGGGAATCCGCCGCCGTCCGAGGACGGCTCGTCCCGCGCGTGCACGGGGCGCGCCGACATCGCGGGGTCGGCGCCGGGCGTGGAGCGGGCGCCGGGCGCGGTGCGCGCGGAGCCGTCGCGTTCGCCGGCGCCGCCGGCGCCGCCGGCGTCGCCGGACTGGGCGGCGGGCGGGGCGCACAGGGTGAGGTCGGGCGCCTGGGGCTTGGGCCGCGGGTCGGCGTACTCGGTGGGGGCCTCGTGGCCTGCGACGGTGATGACCGGGGCCACGCGGAGGTACGGGCCGGTGGCGTCGCGGGCGGTGATGTCGGTGACGAGGGCCTTCAGGGTCGGGACCATCTCGACGACGTGCCGGATCTTCGCGGAGTTCTGCGCGGTGAGGAGGGGCTCGGACGGGGTGGCGGCGGCGGTCAGCAGGCAGCCGAGGCCGGGGCGCGACCTGCGCAGCAGCTCGTTGACCTGGGCGAGGGCGCCGGGGCCCTCGTCGAGGGCGGTCTCCAGGTGCGCGCGGTTCTGCCGGAGCGTGGCGGTGACGGTCGCGAGGTCGTTGACGCCCGAGGCGATCGCGCCGCGGCGGCTCGCGAGGGTCGAGGTGAGGCGGGTGAGTTCGACCGCGAGGGCGTCGAGGGTGCCGGCGTCGGCGGCGAGGGTCTCGGTGAGCTGGTGGGTGTCGCCGATGATCGCGTTGATGGAGCCGCCGCGGCCCTCCAGGCCGGCGGCGGCCTCGTGGACGAGCGTCTGCGCGTCGCGGGGGTCGACGGCCTTGAGCGTCTCGCCGAGCCCGTGGAAGAGCTGCTGGTAGTCGACGGTCGACTCGGTGCGGGCCACCGGGATCCGGTCGCCGTCCCGCAGGTCCCGGCCGGCGGGACGGGCCGGGGGCGTGAGCTCGATGTACGGTTCGCCGATCGCGGACTTGCGCAGGACGCGCGCGCCGGCGCCCGCCGGAACGTCCGCCCCGCGGTCGAGGTCGAGGCGGACGTCGACGTGGCCGTCGCGGAGTTCGACGGCGCCGACGGTGCCGACGTGCACGCCGAGGTGCGTAACCTCCTGGTCGGCGCGGAGGCCGGGGGACGTCG
This sequence comes from Actinomadura sp. WAC 06369, assembly GCF_003947565.1. Classification (NCBI taxonomy): domain Bacteria; kingdom Bacillati; phylum Actinomycetota; class Actinomycetes; order Streptosporangiales; family Thermomonosporaceae; genus Actinomadura; species Actinomadura sp. WAC 06369. The sequence goes on from NZ_QHJN01000208.1 coordinate 1,734, forward strand.
CGAACTCGACGGTGACGTGGTACGGGCGTTCGAGGGCGTCGATGCTGATGATGCTGCGGAGCGCCCAGACGGCGAGGACGACGCCGAGGACGGCGAAGAACACCAGGTTGACGACGATGCGGGGCTGTTTCACGGGCGGGGTCCCATCAGGTGCCACGGCTGCCGCGCCTGCGTCTTCGCGGCGGTTCCGGGGTGCGGCAGGAAGCCCTTGATCCACAGGAAGAGGAGCGCCTGCCCGCTGTGCGACACGGACGGGCCGTCGAGGAACGCCAGGACGGCGTTCGCGAGGGCCTTGAGGTCCTCGCCGCCCCGGACGGCGGCGGCGAGGAGGTCGTCGGCGCGCCGGAGCAGGGTCGCGAGGCGCTGGGCGTGCTCGCTCTGGACGTTCGCGTTGAACGACGTCCCGAGCTTCGTCAGTTCCTGGACGGCCCGCTTCACCTGCGCCCGGTCGTTCTGGAGGCGTTCGGTGGCGAGCCGGATGTTGCCGGGCAGGTCGTCGATGTCCTCGCCGCCGGCGCGGAGCGAGTGCCCGAGTTTCGCGAGGTCGTCCATGGCGCGGCCGAGTTCGGCGCTGGCGGCGGCGTAGGAGTCGGACACGCCGGCGGCCTTCTTGATGAGCGTGTTGAGGCGCTGCCCCTTGCCGCCGAGGGCGGTCGCGGTCTCGCGGTTGATGGTCGAGATCTCCTGGCCGCCGAGGGCGGCGAGGAGCGGGCCGAGGCGGGCGCTGATCTGCTCCAGGTCCGGCTGGACGGACGTCCGCCCGATGGACGCGCCGGACGCGAGGAACGGTCCGGCGCTCGCGCCCGGGGGCGGCTGCAGGCGGACGTAGTTCTCGCCGAGCAGGGACGTCTTCGCGATCGCCGCCGTGGTCCCGACGGGCACCCGGACGTCGTCCTTGAGCGACATCGTGACCTCGGCCCGGCGGCCGGCGAGTTCGACGCCGACGACGGTGCCGACGCGGATGTCGGAGATCTGGACGCTGTGCCCGACGACGAGGCTCTGCACGTCGTCGAACTCGGCGGTGAGGCGCATGTCGCCCTGCGGCGCGCCGATGGTCTGCAGGGTGCATCCGCAGGCGGTGAGGAGCAGGACGAGCGCCAGTGCGGCCCGTGCGATCATCGCGGCCCCTCCGTGCAGTTCGCGAGGGCGGGCTGCCCTTCGAGGCAGGGGACCGTGCCCCAGCCCATCGCGTCGAACAGGGGCTGGAGCCACGCGCGGAGGGTGCCGTGGACGACGACGCGGATCGTCGCGACGTGGTTCTGCCGGTCCCAGGCGTCGACGGCGACGTCGGCGAACGTGCCGAGGGCGTCGATCGCCTGGTTGAGGGAGCCCGCGTTCGACTTGAGGGTCAGCACGATGTTCGACAGGTCGGAGACGGTGCCGGGCAGCGTCTCCTTGTAGGCGGTGACGATGACGCGGCTCTCGCGGATCGCGGCGGCGAGGCCCTGGATGAACGCGGTGAGCCGGGCGCGCTCCTCGGTGAGCGACCGGGAGACGGAGGAGAACGAGTCGATGAGTTCGCCGAGGCGCTTGTCGCGGGCGTTGAGTTCGGTGGCGAGGGTGCGCAGGCCGTCGGCGAGGGAGACGATGCGCTCGTCCTGCGCGGCGAGGTTCTCGGTGAGGTCGGCGGTGCCGCGCAGGGCGTCGTTGACGTCGCCGCCGCGGCCGCGCAGGTCGTCGGCGCCGCGGCCGACGGCGTCGCCGAGCTGCTTCGGGTCGATGGACTTGTTGAGCCGGGCGAACGCGGCGAGCGCGTCGTCGATCTCGACGGGCAGCTTCGTGCGCTCCTGCGGGATCACCATGCCGGACGGCGCCTTGGGCGCGCCGGGCTGCCAGGGCGGGTGCAGGACGACGAAGCGTTCGCCGAGCGCGTTCGCGGACGCGATGGCGGCGCGGGTGTCGCGGCGGACGGGGACCGACGCGTCGACCTCCAGGTCGACGCGGACCCGGTTCTCCTCGGTGCGGATGCCGACGACGCTGCCGGCGTCGGCGCCCATGATGCGGACGCGGGACTGCTCGTAGAGGGAGGTCGTCTTGGCGAAGTAGACGGTGAGGCGGTAGGTGCCGTCGTCGGGGGCGAGGGTGCAGCCGCCGGTGGCGGCGGTCAGGGCGAGCGCGGCGGCGGCCGCGGCGAGTCGTCTCATCGCCGTCCTCCGGTTCCTTCGGGCGCCGATTTCGCCAGTTCGGCGAGGTCCTTCGGGGAGAGCGGGCCGATGCCGCTGGCGAGGACGTCCAGCCAGGGGCCGCGGCCGCCGGTGGCGGACAGCCCGCTGAGGGTGGGCCCGGCCCAGGCGAGCAGTTCGTTGAAGTCGCCGGTGGTGGGCCGCAGGGTGCCGAGGGTGCGCTGGAGGTCGGCCATGACGGTCTCGAGCTGCTTCTGCTGCGTGTCGATGAGCCGCGTGAGCGTCGCGACCGTCCGCCCGCCGCTGCCGAGGAACGCCGACAGCTCGGTCTTGCGGCGTTCCAGTTCGTCCAGCATGAGCCGCACGTTGCTGAGGAGGGCGGAGAGCTGCTTCTCCTTGGTGCGGGCGAGGTCGAGGACGCGGTCGCCGTTGGTCAGCAGCTTCTCGATCTGCGGTTCGGACTCGTTGACGGTCCGGGCGAGGTCGGCGAGGTTGGTGAGGGTGCGGCTGAGCCGGCCCCGGTCGTCCGCGGACACCCCGTTCAGCTCGCCGAGGATCCGGTCGATGGACTCGGTGTCGAGCCGGGTGATCGTCTCGGTCGAGCGGTTCAGGACGTCGTTGATGGTGGCGGGCGTGCCGGTGCGTTCGAGGGGGACGCGGCGCCGGCCGTCCGGCAGGTCGGCCAGGTGGGGGGTGGTGACCGGGCCGGACAGCCGCAGGTAGCGGCCGCCGAGGACGCTGGCGACCTCGACGTCCGCGCGGGTCGCGGGCCCGAGGTCGACCTCGGCGTCGACCTCCCAGGTGACGAGGACGCGGCCCTTGCCCCAGTCCGGTTCGACGGCGGTGACCTCGCCCGCGCGGATCCCGGCGACCCGCACCTCGTCGCCGGCCTTCAGCCCGCCGGTCTCGGCGAACACCCCGGTGACGGTGTAGCGGTTGAGGAGCAGGCCCTCGGTGCCGATCAGGTAGACGGCGACGACGAGCGCGAGCAGGGTGCCGGACGACACGAGCCCGACGGTGATCCGGTTGCGGTCGCGGAGCGATCCGAGCGGCATCAGGCGCCTCCCACCAGCAGGGTGCGCAGCGCCCCCGCCGAGTCGATGCGGACCCGTCCGGTCGTCGCCGCCGGCTGCGTGCCCCCGGACGTCCCGGACGCCCCGGCCGTCCCGGGCTCGCGGGCGCCCGGCAGCCGCGTCGGGTACGGGCAGGGCGGCGCGGCGAGGCTGAGGCAGGGGATGGCGGCCTCCATGTAGGTGCCGTTGTCGGTGGCCGCGAAGATGTGCCGCAGCTTGGGCGACGCCGACTCCATCACCTGCGCCAGGGTCCCGACGTTGCGCCGGACGCCGCCGGTGAGCTGCGCCAGCCGGGCCACCACGGCGGACAGTTCGGCGCTGTTGCCGGTGAGGACCTGGTCGGACGTCCGCGCCATCGCGGCGAGCTCGACGAGGGCCTCGTCCACGAGGCGCCGGTTGTCGGCGAACGCCCCGCTGAGGTCGACGAGCCCGTCGACGGCCTGCCCGATCTGCTTGTCGCGGCGGGCGATGATCTCGCTGATGGCGGCGTAGTCGTCCAGCATCTGCTTGAGCGTGGCGCGGCGCGCGGCGATCGTGGACGACAGCCGGTCGACGTTCACGATCAGCCGGTCGATCTCCTCGGCGTTGCCGTTGAGGGCCTGCGCCAGCGACACCAGGACGGTGTTGACCTGCGTCGGGTCGATGCTCTCGGTGAGCGGCGCGAGCTGGTCGATGAGGGCGCCCGCGTCGACGACGGACCGGGTGCGGGTGATGTGCGCGCCGGGCCGCATCGGCTCGGGGCTCGTCCCGGGGATGAGGTAGACGACGCGGCTGCCCATCGCGTCGCGCCAGCGGATCGCGGCCTCGCTGTCGGACGGGACGGTCACCGTCTCGTTCACGTGCATCCGGACCCGGGCGCGGCCGTCGACGATCTTCAGTTCGTCGACCCGGCCCACCGGGGCGCCCGCGATCTTCACCTCGTCGCCGGCGGCGAGGCCGCTGGCGTCGTCGAAGGTGGCGGTCACCGTCCAGCCGTCGGTGAAGCTCAGCCGGGCGATCTGCGCGCCGATGAACGCGGTGAGCAGGCCGGTCACCGCCACGAACGCGACGAGCCGGACGAGCAGCCCGATGCGGGCGCGGGAGAGTCGCACCGCCATGTCAGTGGCCTCCCTGCGCCGGGCAGACCCCGACGATCAGCCGGCACGGGTCGGTCGGCAGGAGCCCCTGGGTGCGGATGTAGTTCTTGCCCTCGGGGCCGGCCAGCGACACCAGCTCCCCGTAGAGCGGGAGGAGCCGGTTGCCGGTGCGGACGGCGTCGCCGGCCAGGCCGAGCTGGGCGTACACGACGGCGGCGGCGCGCTCCCCGGAGCGGAACGCCTCGCCGAGCTGCCCGCCGCGCTTGCCGAACCCGTGCGCGACGACCCCGGACAGGTCGGAGATCTCGTCGGCGAACTCCCCGAGCCGGCCGGTGCCGCCCGCGGCGGTCTGCTCGATGAGCGTGTTGGCGTCGCCGTTGACGGCGACGAGGTCGTCGCCGGTGCCGGACGCGGCGAGCGTCCCGGTGAGCCCGGCGGCGTCGGTGAGGAACCGGCGGGCCTCGGCGCGGCGGCGGTGCGCGACGTCCGTCAGGACGGCCGCGTGGTCGATCGTGTCGCCGAGCCGCGCGCCCTGCCCGTTCAGTCCCCGCGCGAGGGTGTGGACGATCGTGGCGACCTCGGTGGGGTCGACGGCGCTGAGGGTGGCGTCGGCCTGGGCGAGCAGGTTCGACAGGTCCTGCGGGTCGGACGTCCGCTCGATCGTCGCGCCGGACGCCAGGAACGGGCCGCCGCGCTCGCCGGGGCCGGGGGTCAGCTCGACGAACTTCGGCCCGAACGCGGACGCGGGCTCGATCGACGCCGCCGCGGACGCCGGCACCCGGACGCCCGGGTCCAGCCGCAGGGTGAGCCGTGCGCGCCCGGCGCCGGTGAGCTCCATCCGCTCGACCGTCCCGACCGTCACGCCGCGGATCTTGACGGGCGCGCCGTCGCCGAGGCCCTGCCCGGCCGTGCCGAACACGGCGGTCAGCCGGGTGCCCTCGGCCTGGAACGGGCGGGTCACCAGCAGGTACACGCCGAGCGCGGTCAGCAGGACGGTCAGCAGCGAGATGAGCAGCGCCCGCCGGAGGGGAATGTCATGGTTCATCCGGTCAACCTCACGGTCGCTCCGTTGCCCCAGAAGACGTAGGAGAGCAGCAGGTTCAGCGTGACGATCGTGATGATCGACAGCCGGATCGCGCGGCCGGACGCCCGGCCCACGCCCGCCGGGCCGCCGCTGGCGTAGTAGCCGTAGTAGCAGTGGATCGTGATCACCGCGAAGGCGAACACCCCGACCTTGATCGCGCTGTAGACGAGGTCGATCGTCGGCAGGTACAGCGTGAAGTAGTAGTCGTAGACGCCCGGCGCGAGGTCGAAGAACTCGGTGCTGATCCACCGGGTGGAGAAGAAGCTCGCGAACAGGGCGATGAGGTAGAGCGGGACGAGCGCGATCAGCGCGGCGACCACGCGGGTGCAGACGAGGTAGGCGAACGAGCCGATGCCCATCACCTCGAGCGCGTCGATCTCCTCGGAGATCCGCATGGCGCCGAGCTCGGCGGTGAACGCCGACCCGCACTGCGCCGCGAGCGCCGTCGCGGCGATCACCGGGGTGATCTCGCGGACGTTCGCGAACGACCCGACGAGCCCCATGAACGACTCCGCGCCGATCGACTCCAGGCCGGTGTAGCCCTGGAGGCCGACCTCGGTGCCGACGAAGAACGCCATCGTGAAGATCACGAAGATCATGCCGCCGCCGACGACGGTGGCGCCGGCGCCGACGACGATGTCGCTGACGTGCCGGGCGACCGTCTTGGCGTACTTGCGGCGCAGGATCAGGTCGCGGACCGAGTACAGCAGCACCCGGTAGATGAACACCGGCCACTGCGCGAGGTCCCCGCCGCGCCGCAGCGCGGCGGACCCCGCCGACGTGATCCGGTCGGCGGTCCTGGGGGACAGGAGCGGCGCGGCCATCAGTGGGTGGGCGGGAACGCGACGAAGTACACCGTCGAGATCACGTAGTTGAGGGCGAACACGAGCATGAAGGCGACCACGATCGCCCGGTTGACGGCGCGTCCGACCCCGACGGGGCTGCCCGCGCAGTTCATTCCCATGTAGCAGGCGACGGCCGCGGCGATGAGGCCGAACAGCCACGACTTCAGCAGCGTGACGAGCAGGTCGGAGGTCTGCAGGAGCGACACGGCGCCGGCGAAGTACGCGCCGGGCGTGACGTCCTGGAGGAGCACGTTGAACACGAAGCCCCCCGCCGCCCCCGAGACGATCACCAGGGAGGCCAGCAGCATCGACACCAGGCTCGACGCCCACAGCCGGGGGGTGACGAGCCGGTGCACGGGGTTGACGGCCATCGACTCCATCGCCGACAGCTCGTCGCGGATCTTGCGGGCGCCCATGTCGGCGGTCATCGCCGAGCCGCCCGCGCCCGCGATGATCAGCGCGGCGGCGATCGGGGCGACCTCCCGGACCAGTCCGACGATCACCGCGCCGCCGGTGGACGACTGCGCGCCGAGCTGGGACGCGAGCTGCCCGACCTGGAGCGCGACCGTCGCGCCCAGCGGCAGCGACACCAGCATGACCGGCACGCTGGTGACGCGGGCGAGGAACCACGACTGCTCCGCGAACTCCCAGCCCCAGGTCCGCACGTCCCACGTGCGGCGCAGGCCCTCCAGCGCGATGACGAACAGTTCCCCGACCTCGCCGAGGAATCCCCGGATCCGCGCGGTGATCCCCGCCCTGAGCCGGGTCGTGAGACTCGCCGTGACCCGTGCCGTGACCATAGGCCGTCACCTCCTCAGCTCGTCCCGCCGCTTCTGGGAGCAGGCGCCACCTTAGCGACTTACTGACGCCCCGCCAATAAGTGGCCGCTTATTGACAATAACTATTGGCGATACGTCAGCACGAGGTCAGGCGGGGGCCGGCCGGGGCCCGTCCCGACGTCGCGACCCGACCCGGCGGCCGGGCCGCGCGGACGCCTCCTTACAGTGACGTCCGTGCTGTACGGCAGGTCGGCGGAGATCGGCGAACTCGACGAGGTGGTCGCGCGGGCGCGCGACGGGTCCGGCGGCGCGGTGCTGCTGCGCGGCGAGGCGGGCGCGGGCAAGACCGCGCTGCTCGACGCCGCCGCCGCGCGCGGCGGCGCGATGCGGGTGCTGCGGACCACCGGCGTCGAACCCGAGTCCGACCTCGCGTTCGCGGCGCTGCACCGGCTGCTGCTGCCCGTGGCCGACGGGCTCGACGCGCTGCCCGGCCCCCAGCGCGACGCGGTGCGCGCGGCCCTCGGGCTCGCCGCGGGCGGCGCCGGCGACCGCTTCCTCGTCGGCGCCGGAGTGTTCTCGCTGCTGGCCGAGGCCGCCGCGCCGGACGGGCTGCTCTGCGCCGTCGACGACCTCCAGTGGGTCGACCGGTCCTCCGCCGACGCGCTGCTGTTCGCCGCCCGCAGGCTGGCGACGGAACGCATCGCGATGCTGTTCGCCGTGCGCGGCGACGCCCCGGTCGCCGGGGTGCCCCGGACGGTGGACGTGCGCGGCCTGCCGGAGCCCGCGGCGGCCGCACTGCTCGCGTCCCGGCACGGCGGGCTCGCCCCCGGCGTCGCCCGCGAGCTCGTCGCGCTGACCCGCGCGAACCCCCTCGCGCTCCGCGAGATCGCGGACCTGCTGACGCCCGCGCAGCGCGCCGGGCGCGACCCGCTGCCCGACCCGCCGCCCGGCGGCGCCCGGCTCTTCGGCGACCGGGTCGCCGCGCTCTCCCCGCCCGCCCGGCTCGTCGCCCTGACCGCCGCCGTGGAAGCCGAACTCGACCACGTCCTGGCCGCCGCCGACCGGCTGCTCGACGCGGACGGCCGGGCCGCGCTCGCCGAACTCGAAGCCGCCGGACTGGCCGACGTCGCGGGGACGCGGGTGCGCTTCCGGCACCCGCTCGTCCGGTCCGCGGTGCACGAGGCGGCGGGCGGCGCGGAGGTCCGCCGGGTGCACGCCGTCCTGGCGGAGCTGACCGGCGGCGACCGCCGCGCCTGGCACCTGGCCGGGGCCGCCCTCGGCCGGGACGAACGGGTCGCCGCCGCGCTGACGGCCGCCGCCGACCGCGCCCGCGAGCGCGGCGGCTACGGCACCGCCGCCACCGCCCTCGCCCGGGCCGCCGAACTGACCCCCGAGCCGCACGCCCGCGCCGTCCGGCTGAAGGACGCCGCCGTCGCCGCGTGGCTCGGCGGCCGTCCGGGGCGGGCGGAGTCGCTGCTGGCCGAGGCGCGCGAGGAGGCCGGGGACGCGCTCGCCCCGCGGCTCGCCCGGCTCCGCGGCCGGTTCGAGCTGACCTCGGGCAACGCCGCCGAGGCCGTGCGGATCCTGTCCGCAGGGGACGACCTGGACACGCTCGCCGACGCCGTGGAGGCCGCCTCGTACGTCGGCGACACCGCCGCGATCGTCCGCCTCGCCCGGCGCGCCGCCGCGCACCCCGCCGGTTTCCTGCGGGACGCGGTCGTCGGGATCGGCCGCACGCTCGACGGCGACCCCGACGGCCCCGGCCTCCTGCGCCGGGCCCTGGCCCGCGCGGACGGCCTCGACGACGCGTCCGCGTACCTGTGGGCGACCGCCGCCGCCAGCGCCCTGCGCGAATGGGACCTGGCCGCCGACCTGGCCGCCAGGGCGGAGCGGGTCGCCCGGGTGTCGGGCATGACCGGGCAACTGCCGGTCGTGCTGGAGTTCGCCGCGACGGCCGAGCGCATCGCCGGACGTCCCGCCCGCAGCCGCGCGGTGTCCGAGGAGGCCCTCGCGCTGGCCCGCGAAGCGGGATACACCAACACGGTGGCCGCCCACCTGGCGAACCTCGCGGTGGTGGCGGCGCTGCGCGGCGAGGAGGAGACCTGCGAGCGGCACGCCCGCGACGCTCTCGCCATCGCGATCCCGCACCGGGTCGGGCTGCACGCCGGGGTGGCCGCGTACGCGCGCGCGATGCTCGACCTGTGCCTCGGCCGCCACGCCGCCGCCCACGACCGGTTCACCGCGCTCGCCGCCGCCGGGCCGGGCGCCGGGCACCCGACCGTCCTGTGGCGGTCGGCGCCCGACCGGATCGAGGCCGCCGCGGGCGCGGGCGACGCGGCCGCCGCACGCGCGGCCTTCGCCGCCTACGAGCGCTGGACCGAGCACGCCGCGACGCCCGAGTCCGGCGCCCTCCTCGCCCGCTGCCGGGGCCTGGTGGACGCGTCCGACGACGCGTTCGCCGAGGCGCTCCGCCTGCACACGAACCCGTTCGAGGCCGCCCGGACGGCCCTGCTGCTCGGCGAGCGCCTCCGCCGCGCGCACCGTCCGGCCGAGGCCCGCGCGCACCTGCGGGCGGCGTGGGAGACCTTCGAGCGGGCGGGCGCCCGGCCGTGGGCCCGCCGCGCGCAGGACGAGCTCCGCGCGGCGGGCGAGAGCGGGCACGCCCCACCCCCGGCCGTCCTCGACGCGCTGACGCCGCAGGAGCTACGCATCGCGGGCCTGGTCGCCGACGGGCTGTCGAGCAAGGAGATCGCCGCGCGGCTGTTCCTCAGCCCCCGCACCGTCGAGTACCACCTGTACAAGATCTACCCGAAGCTGGGCATCGGCTCCCGTACCGAACTGGCGCGACTGGTAGTTCTACAGAAGGCGCCCGCCGCCGCGCACGGCAAGCTCTGAGGCATGCAAAACGTGAACATCTGGAGCGAAGAGTTCGGCGCCGACACGGACGCGCCGATCCTGCTGATCATGGGTTCGATGTCGCAGGGCGTCCTGTGGCCGGACGAGTTCGTCGGCCTGCTCACCGCGGGCGGCCGCCGCGTCGTCCGCTACGACCACCGCGACACCGGCATGTCCGACACCGTCGACTTCGCCGCGAACCCGTACACGTGGGCCGACATCAAGGACGACGTCTACCGCGTGATGGACGCCCACGGCCTGGCGGGCGCGCACCTGGTCGGCCACTCGGCGGGCGGCATCCTCGCCCAGCTCATCGCGGTCGAACGCCCGGAGCGGGTGCGGTCGCTGACCGTCATCGCGTCCTCCCCGCTCGGCGGCGGCGAGGGCGAGGTGCTGCTGCGGGCCCTCACCGGGCAGCCGCAGCCGCCGGGGAGCCTGCCCGAGCCGACGCCCGAGTTCGTCGACCACTTCCGCGCCCTCATGACCGCGCCGCCCCCGGCCGACCGCCGCGCCCGCATCGACGCGATGATCGCCGAGCAGCGCGTCCTGCACGGCACCGGCCTCCCCTTCGACGAGGACGCCGCCCGCCGCCTCCAGGAACGCGTCCACGACCGCGCCCGCGACCTGTCCGCCGCCGCCAACCACCGCCTCGCCGCCGCGGCCGACCCCGCCTTCGAACCGGTCGACGCCCTGCACCGGGTGAAGGCCCCCACGCTCGTCATCGAGGGCACCCACGAGCCCGTCAAGCCGGGCCACGGCGCCGCGATCGCCGAACGCGTCCCGGGCGCCCGCCTGCTCACCCCGTCCGGCCTCGGCCACACCCTCCCGCCCGAGAC
>NZ_QHJN01000209.1:0-12393 GCF_003947565.1 Actinomadura sp. WAC 06369
GGCGCGGACGGCGCGGGCCGCGGCCGAGCAGCTGGGGTGCGAGGTCGGCGCCATCGCCAACAGCCTGGTGTTCGACGCGGACGGCGCGCCGCTGCTGGCGTTCCTCGGCGTGGCGGCCTACTCGCTGTCGATGGCGGTCGTCACCCCGGCGCTGCCGCAGATCCAGGCGGGGCTCGGCACGACGCCCGCGGGCGCGGCGTGGGCGCTGACGGCGATGACGCTGTCGGCGGCCGTGGCGACGCCGGTCGTGGGCCGGCTCGGCGACCTGTACGGGCCGCGCCGGGTGCTGCTGGCGGTGCTCGCGGCGGCGACGGCCGGGATGGTCGTGGCCGCGTCGGCGGGGTCGCTGCCGGTCATGCTCGCCGGCCGGGTGCTGAGCGGCGTCGGCGCCGGCGTGTTCCCGCTCGCCTACACCATCATCCGCGCCGTGGTGCCGCCCGAGCGGACGGCGTCCGCCGTGGGCCTGATGTCGTCGATGCTGGGGCTCGGCGGCGCGCTGTCGTGGTGCATGGCCGGGCCGATCATCGACCTGCTCGGGTGGCGGTGGCTGCTGTGGGTGCCGGTGCTCGGGCTCGTCCCGGGGCTGGCCGCCGCCTGGTTCGCGGTGCCGGCGTCGCCGCCCCGCGCGGGCGCCCGGGTGGACTGGTGGGGCGCGGTGCTGTTCGCGGGGTGGCTCGTGGCGGCGCTGGCGGCGCTCACCCAGGGGACGTTCTGGGGCTGGACGTCGCCGGGCGTGCTGGGGCTGCTCGCGGTGTCGGCGGTGACGGCCGCGGTCTGGCTGCGGGTCGAGACGCGGGTGCGGGAGCCGATCGTCGACCCGCGGATCATGCGGCTCCGCGGGGTGTGGACGGCCAACGCGGCGTCGCTGCTGTCGGGCTACGCGCTGATGGCGGGAGGGCTGCTGTTCCCGCTGCTGGTCCAGCTCCCCGAGGACACCGGCCACGGGTTCGGTGGCAGCGCGACGCAGGCGGCGGTGCTCCAGCTCCCCGCGAGCATCGGGATGACGCTGGCGGGCGCGGCGGCGGGGGCGCTGGACCGGCGGATCGGGTCGCGCGCCGTGCTGTTCGCCGGGGCGGCGCTGACGGGCGCCGGGTACCTGTTCGTCACGTTCGCGCACGCGGAGCTGTGGCACCTGTACGTCGGCGGCACCGCCCGCGGCGTGGGCCTCGGCCTCGCCTACGCGGCGGTCGCGACGCTGGTGGTGCAGGCCGTCCCGGCGGGGGAGACGGGCGCGGCGACGGGCGTCAACACGCTGATCCGGACGGTCGGGGCGTCGCTGGGCACCCAGGTCAGCGCGGTGATCGTGGCGGGCGTGCCGGGGGAGCGGGGGTTCACCGCCGGGTTCGCGCTGAGCGCGGCGGCGATGGCGGCCGTGCTCCCGCTGGCCCTGCTGGCCGCGCGCGGCGCGGCGTCCAAGGGCGGGCGGACACGCGGACGGGGGCCCGGGCGGACCCGGACCCCCGTCGTGCGAGGCGGTGGATCAGAACGACTCGACGGCGCGGCGCGCCTCCGGGTCGAGGACGCCCCAGGAGATGAGCTCCTCGGTCAGCTCCGTAGGAGACTTGTCATAGATGACCGCGAGTGAACGCAGGTCCTCCTGACGGATGGACAGGACCTTCCCGTTGTAGTCGCCCCGCTGGCTCTGAATCGTCGCGGCGTAACGGGCGAGAGGACCGGCCTTGTCCTTCGGAAGCTGCTGCAGCCGCTCGAGGTCGATCACGAGCTTCGGTGTAGGCCCGAGCGGGCTCGGCGCGGCTCCGCCGGGCAGCAACTCGGAAACCGGCACGCCGTAGAAATCGGCGAGCTCGGCCAGCTTCTGAACGGTGACGGCGCGGTCGCCCCGCTCGTACGAACCCACGACGACGGCCTTCCAGCGGCCTCGGGACTTCTCTTCCACGCCGTGCAGGGACAGCCCCTGCTGGGTGCGGATGGCGCGCAGGCGCGCGCCGAGAGCCTTTGCGTATTCAGACGGCATTCTTGGCCCCCCAGGCTCACTTTCGTCGTCGATTGGTTCCCGGCCGATGCCGGAGAACCGACAGAATCCCGAAGCCAATGCGCCTCAAGACCCCGTCTCCAGGGATGGTTACGGACAGTGACGGTAAAACGGTGCGGGCCCCAGGTCAAGCTGATTGGAAAAAAGCGGTCGAATCCGCAGGTCTCGGTTCGGACCTCCCGGGGGCCCCGGGCCCGGGCGGGAACGGCGCCCGGACGGCCGTTCCACGCGTTCGACCGGCCGAGTGTGACCCCTCTCACCAGGGATGATACGACCCCGCCCGGGGACGGGGCAGTTCCCGCCGACTGCTAACGTGTGGGGGACAAGACGTCCTTTAAGGCCCGTCCAGTGAGGCGGGAAAGGAGGTTTCCGAGGTGAATGCTGCCTCCAGGCCGCCACGGCCTGTGGGGTCGCGCGCCGCGGAGGGTGACCCCCGGCCGAAGGCCGTGCTCGAGGGTCCCGACATCCGCCGTGCGCTGACCCGGATCGCCCACGAGATCCTCGAACGCACCAAGGGCGGGCACGACGTCCTGCTGCTGGGCATCCAGACGCGCGGGGTGACGCTGGCCGAGCGGCTGGCGGGCCTGCTGCGCGAGGTGGAGGGTCGCCCGGTGCCGTGGGGATCCCTCGACGTGACCATGTACCGGGACGACCTCCGGATGCGTCCCGCGCGCGCCCTCGGCCGCACCGAACTGCCGTCCGACGGCGTCGACGACCGCGTCGTGGTGCTGGTCGACGACGTCCTGTTCTCCGGACGGACGGTCCGCGCGGCGCTCGACGCCCTCAACGACCTCGGCCGGCCGCGCGCCGTCCAGCTCGCCGTCCTGGTCGACCGCGGGCACCGCGAGCTGCCGATCCGCGCCGACTACGTGGGCAAGAACCTGCCGACGTCGATGCGCGAGACCGTCAAGGTGCTGCTGGACGAGAACGACGGCCGCGACGCGGTGCTGCTCGGCCCGGTCCCCGAGCCGGTCGGCACCCCGGTCCCCGGCCCGGCGGGAGGCGCCGAGTGAACCGCCACCTGATCTCCGCCGCCGACCTGACCCGCGACGACGCGCTGCTCGTCCTCGACACCGCCGAGGAGCTGGCGCAGGTCGCGGGCCGCTCGATCAAGAAGCTGCCGACGCTGCGCGGCCGCACGGTCGTCAACCTGTTCTTCGAGGACTCCACCCGCACCCGGATCTCGTTCGAGGCCGCCGCGAAGCGGCTCTCCGCGGACGTCATCAACTTCTCCGCGAAGGGGTCCAGCGTGTCCAAGGGCGAGAGCCTGAAGGACACCGCGCTGACGCTCGAGGCGATGGGCGCCGACGGCGTCGTCATCCGGCACGGCGCGTCCGGCGCCCCGCACCGCCTCGCGGGCTGGGTGCGGGGCAGCGTCGTCAACGCCGGCGACGGCACCCACGAGCACCCGACCCAGGCGCTGCTGGACGCGTTCACGATGCGCCGCCGCCTCGGCGACCTGGAGGGCCGCCGGATCACGATCGTCGGGGACGTCCTGCACAGCCGGGTGGCGCGTTCCAACGTCCTGCTGCTGGACACCCTCGGCGCCGACGTCACCGTCGTCGCGCCGCCGACGCTGCTGCCGGTCGCGATCGGCACCTGGCCGTGCCGGGTCTCCTACGACCTGGACGCCGTCCTGCCGAAGAGCGACGTGGTCATGATGCTGCGCGTCCAGCAGGAGCGGATGAACGCCGCGTACTTCCCGACCGTGCGCGAGTACAGCCGCCGCTACGGCCTGGACGCCGACCGGATGGCGCAGCTCCCCGAGCACGCGATCGTCATGCACCCCGGGCCGATGAACCGCGGCGTCGAGATCGCCGCCGAGGTCGCCGACTCGGTCCGCTCCACCATCGTCGAGCAGGTCGCCAACGGCGTCAGCGCCCGCATGGCCGTCCTCTACCTGCTGCTCGGAGGCTCCGAGCCCGCCATCGGCCAGGAGGTCTCCCCGTGACCGAAACCCCCGCCACGACCACGCTGATCAAGGGCGCGCGGCTCCTCGGCGGCGAGCCCGCCGACATCCTCGTCCGCGGCGGCGTCATCACCGAGGTCGGCGCCGGCCTGGACGCCGCGGGCGCGCAGGTCGTCGACGCCGCGGGGCTGATCGCCCTGCCCGGCCTGGTCGACCTGCACACCCACCTGCGCGAGCCCGGCCGCGAGGACGCCGAGACCGTCGAGTCCGGCACGAAGGCCGCCGCGATGGGCGGCTACACGGCCGTCCACGCGATGGCCAACACCGACCCGGTCGCCGACACCGCCGGCGTCGTCGAGCAGGTGTGGCGGCTCGGCCGCGAGGCCGGGTACTGCGACGTGCAGCCCGTCGGCGCCGTCACCCGCGGCATCGCGGGCGAGCAGCTCGCCGAACTCGGCGCGATGGCCGACTCCGCCGCGTCCGTCCGGGTGTTCTCCGACGACGGGCACTGCGTCTCCGACGCCGTCATCATGCGGCGCGCGCTGGAGTACGTGAAGGCGTTCGACGGCGTCGTCGCGCAGCACGCGCAGGAGCCGCGGCTCACCGAGGGCGCGCAGATGAACGAGGGCGAGGTGTCGGCCGCGCTGGGGCTGCGCGGCTGGCCCGCGGTCGCCGAGGAGGCGATCATCGCCCGGGACGTCCTGCTCGCCCAGCACGTAGGGTCGCGGCTGCACGTCTGCCACGTGTCCACCGCCGGTTCGGTCGACGTCATCCGGTGGGCGAAGAGCAAGGGCTGCCCGGTGACCGCCGAGGTCACCCCGCACCACCTGCTGCTCGACGACACGCGCGCCGAGTCCTACGACCCGATCTTCAAGGTGAACCCGCCGCTGCGCACCGCCGAGGACGTCCACGCCCTGCGGGACGCGCTCGCCGACGGCACCATCGACTGCGTCGCCACCGACCACGCCCCCCACCCGGTCGAGGCGAAGGAGACCGAGTGGGCGGTCGCCGCGATGGGCATGATCGGCCTCGAGACCGCGCTGCCGGTCGTCCAGGAGGCCATGGTCGACACCGGCCTGCTCGACTGGGCCGGCGTCGCCGACCGCATGGCGTACCGGCCCGCGCGCATCGGCCGCCTGTCCGGGCAGGGACGTCCGCTCGAGACGGGGTCGCCCGCCAACATCACGCTGTACGACCCGTCGCCGCGCCGCGCCGTGGACCCGTCCGCCATGACCTCCAAGAGCCGCAACACCCCGTTCGCCGGGCTGGAGCTGCCTGGACGCGTCGTGGCGACGTTCCTGCGCGGCGAGCCGACCGTCCTGGAAGGGAAGCTCCAATGAACCCTGCTCTGCTCGTTCTGGAAGACGGCAGGGTGTTCCACGGGGCCGCGTACGGGGCCGAGGGCGAGACCTTCGGCGAGATGGTCTTCAACACCGGGATGACCGGCTACCAGGAGACCCTCACCGACCCGTCGTACGCGCGGCAGATCGTGGCCATGACGTCCCCGCACATCGGCAACACGGGCGTGAACGACGAGGACCCCGAGTCCGGCCGCATCCAGGTCGCCGGGTACGTGGTCCGCGAGCCCGCGCGCGTCGCGTCCAACTGGCGCGCCACCGGCTCGCTCGGGTCGGCGCTGCGCGACCAGGGCGTGGTCGGCATCGCGATCCCCGGCACCCGGGCGCTGACCCGCCACCTGCGCGACCGCGGCGCCATGCGCGCCGGGATCTTCAGCGGCGCCGCCGCGGCCGCCGGTGCGGACGCGCTGCTGGAGCGCGTCCGGCGGAGCCCCTCGATGGAGGGCGCCGACCTCGCCCGCGACGTCTCGACGGCCGAGCCGTACACCGTCCCGGCGATCGGGGAGAAGCGCTTCACCGTCGCCGCCGTCGACCTCGGCATCAAGGCGATGACGCCGCACCGGATGGCCGAGCGGGGCTGCGAGGTGCACGTGCTGCCCGCCACCGCGACGTCCGCCGACATCCTCGCCCTGGACCCCGACGGCGTGTTCTTCTCCAACGGCCCCGGCGACCCGTCCGCCGCCGGCTACGCGGTGGACGCGCTGCGGGGCGTCCTGGACGCCGGCAAGCCGTTCTTCGGCATCTGCTTCGGCAACCAGATCTTCGGCCGCGCCCTCGGCCTCGGCACCTACAAGCTGCGGTTCGGCCACCGGGGCATCAACCAGCCCGTGCAGGACCGGACGACCGGCAAGGTCGACGTGTCGGCCCACAACCACGGGTTCGCCGTGGACGCGCCGGCCGACGGCCCGTTCGACACCCCGTACGGGCGCGCCGAGGTCACCCACGTGAACCTGAACGACGGCTGCGTCGAGGGCCTGCGGCTGCTCGACCGCCCCGCGTTCAGCGTCCAGTACCACCCGGAGGCCGCGGCGGGCCCGCACGACGCGTCCGGCCTGTTCGACCGTTTCTGCGAGATGATGGAGGGGTCGAGGTAATGCCGCGCCGCGAAGACCTGACGTCCGTCCTGGTGATCGGCTCCGGGCCGATCGTGATCGGCCAGGCGTGCGAGTTCGACTACTCGGGCACCCAGGCGTGCCGCGTCCTCAAGGCCGAGGGCCTGCGCGTCACGCTGGTCAACAGCAACCCCGCGACGATCATGACGGATCCGGAGTTCGCCGACGCCACCTACGTCGAGCCGATCACCCCCGAGGTCGTCGAGAAGATCATCGCCAAGGAGCGGCCGGACGCGCTGCTGCCGACGCTCGGCGGCCAGACGGCCCTCAACACCGCGATCGCGCTGTTCGAGAGCGGCGTCCTCGAGCGGTACGGCGTCGAGCTGATCGGCGCCGACGTCGACGCGATCCAGGCCGGCGAGGACCGCGAGAAGTTCAAGGAGATCGTCGCCAAGGTCGCCCGCGAGCAGGGCCTGAACGCCGAGTCCGCCCGGTCCGTCATCTGCCGCACGATGGACGAGGTCACGGCGGCGGCGGGCGAGCTCGGCTACCCGCTCGTCGTGCGGCCGTCGTTCACCATGGGCGGCCGCGGCTCCGGCTTCGCCCACGACGAGGACGACCTGCGCCGCATCGCCGGCGCGGGCCTCGACGCGTCCCCGACCAGCGAGGTGCTCCTCGAGGAGTCGATCCTCGGCTGGAAGGAGTACGAGCTCGAGGTCATGCGCGACCGCGCCGACAACGTCGTCATCGTGTGCTCCATCGAGAACCTCGACCCGATGGGCGTGCACACC
Source organism: Actinomadura sp. WAC 06369 (assembly GCF_003947565.1). NCBI lineage: Bacteria > Bacillati > Actinomycetota > Actinomycetes > Streptosporangiales > Thermomonosporaceae > Actinomadura > Actinomadura sp. WAC 06369. Next base: position 7,104 of record NZ_QHJN01000209.1, read on the forward strand.
GGCGACTCGATCACCGTCGCGCCCGCGATGACGCTGACCGACCGCGAGTACCAGAACATGCGGGACGTCGCGATCGCGGTGATCCGCGAGGTCGGCGTCGACACCGGCGGCTGCAACATCCAGTTCGCGGTGCAGCCCGGCACCGGCCGGATGATCGTCATCGAGATGAACCCGCGGGTGTCGCGGTCGTCCGCGCTGGCGTCCAAGGCCACCGGCTTCCCGATCGCCAAGATCGCCGCGAAGCTCGCGATCGGCTACACCCTCGACGAGATCCCGAACGACATCACCCGCGAGACGCCCGCGTCGTTCGAGCCCACGCTCGACTACGTCGTGGTGAAGGTCCCGCGGTTCGCGTTCGAGAAGTTCCCCGGCGCCGACGGCACCCTCACCACCCACATGAAGTCGGTGGGCGAGGCCATGGCCATCGGCCGCTGCTTCACCGAGGCCCTGCAGAAGGCGCTGCGCTCGCTCGAGCAGAAAGGCTCCTCGTTCGCCTGGGCGGGCCGGGACGACGCCTCGGGCCTCGACGCGGCCGCGCTGGTCGAGTCCGCGTCCCGTCCGCACGAGGGACGGCTCCGCGACGTGCAGCGCGCGCTCTGGGCCGGCGCGACCCTCCACGACCTGTACTCGGCCACCGGCATCGACCCCTGGTTCCTCGACCAGATCGCCGCGATCAACGCCGTCGCCGAGGAGATCCGCACCGCCGACGACGCGCTCACCCGCGAGAAGCTCCTCGCCGCCAAGCGGCACGGCTTCTCCGACGCGCAGATCGGCGAGCTGCGGGGCCTGTCGGAGGAGGTCGTCCGGGAGGTCCGGCACGCCCTCGGCATCCGCCCCGTCTACCTGACGGTCGACACCTGCGCCGCCGAGTTCGAGGCGCGGACCCCGTACCTGTACTCGGCCTACGACGAGGAGACCGAGGTCCCGGCCGGGACGAAGCCGAAGGTGCTGATCCTCGGCAGCGGCCCGAACCGCATCGGGCAGGGCGTCGAGTTCGACTACTCGTGCGTCCACGCGTCCTTCACGCTGGCCGAGGCGGGCTACGAGACCGTCATGGTCAACTGCAACCCCGAGACGGTCTCCACCGACTACGACACGTCCGGGCGGCTGTACTTCGAGCCGCTCACCCTCGAGGACGTCCTGGAGGTCGTGCACGCCGAGCAGCAGACCGGCGAGGTCGCGGGCGTGATCGTCCAGCTCGGCGGGCAGACCCCGCTCGGCCTCGCGCAGAAGCTCAAGGACGCGGGCGTCCCGATCGTCGGCACGTCCCCGGAGAGCATCCACCTCGCCGAGGAGCGCGGCGCGTTCGGCCGCGTCCTGCACCGCGCGGGGCTCCTCGCGCCCAAGCACGGCACCGCCGCCTCGTACGACGAGGCGCGCGACATCGCCGCGGAGATCGGCTACCCGGTGCTCGTGCGGCCGTCCTACGTGCTCGGCGGGCGCGGCATGGAGATCGTCTACGACGACGCCACGCTCGAGTCGTACATGGCCCGCGCCACCGAGGCGAGCCCCGAGCACCCGGTGCTGGTCGACCGGTTCCTGGACGAGGCCATCGAGATCGACGTCGACGCCCTGTTCGACGGCGAGGACCTCTACCTCGGCGGCGTCATGGAGCACATCGAGGAGGCCGGCATCCACTCCGGCGACTCCGCGTGCGCGCTCCCGCCGATCACCCTCGGGCACGACGACGTCCGCCGCATCCGCGAGGCCACCGAGGCGCTCGCCCGCGGCGTCGGGGTGCGCGGGCTGATGAACGTCCAGTACGCGCTGTCCGCGGGCGTCCTGTACGTCCTGGAGGCGAACCCGCGCGCGTCCCGGACCGTCCCGTTCGTGTCCAAGGCGACCGCCGTGCCGCTCGCGAAGGCCGCCGCCCGCGTCATGATGGGCGCGACGGTCGCCGAGCTGCGCGCCGAGGGCCTGCTGCCCGCGACCGGCGACGGCGGGAACCTCCCGCTGGACGCGCCGATCGCGGTGAAGGAGGCCGTCCTGCCGTTCGACCGGTTCCGGAACGCGCACGGCCAGGGCGTCGACACCGTCCTCGGCCCGGAGATGCGCTCGACGGGCGAGGTCATGGGCATCGACGAGGTGTTCGGCACGGCGTTCGCCAAGTCGCAGCAGGCCGCCTACGGCTCGCTGCCGACCAAGGGCCGGGCGTTCGTCTCCGTGGCGAACCGGGACAAGCGGCACATGGTGTTCCCGGTGAAGCGCCTCGCTGACCTGGGCTTTGAGATTCTTGCCACGGAGGGGACCGCCGAGGTCCTGCACCGCAACGGCGTCCATGCCAAGATCGTGCGCAAGCACAGCGAGGGCCCCGGACCGGACGGCGAGCCCACGATCGTGCGGCGCGTCCTCGACGGCGAAGTGGACCTCATCGTCAATACTCCCTTCGGCGGCCCCGGCCAGTCCGGGCCCCGGCTCGACGGGTACGAGATCCGTACCGCGGCCGTGCTGCGCGGCGTACCGTGCGTCACGACCGTGCAGGGGCTCGCCGCCGCCGTCCAGGGCATCGAGGCCGTCGCGGGCGGGCAGATCGGCGTCCGCTCCCTGCAGGAGCACGCCGAGCGGCTCAGCGGCGCGCACGGCCGCACGGGCACGGACGCCCCGGGCGGCCCGGCCACCGGCTGACGCCGTCGCCGCGCACCGGCGGGCGCCCCCGGACGAGCGGGGGCGCCCGCCGGCGCGCGGCGTCCGGCGCGGCGAGGCGACGAGGAGAGGGAGACGGGTGTCCGACACACCGGTGCAGACGTCGGCGACGGTCCTGACGGTCCGCCAGGTGCAGGACTACCACGCAATGACGCTGGTCGCCCCGGCCATCGCCGAGCGGTTCCGGCCCGGCCAGTTCATCGCGGTGGCGGTGGGCGGCCGGCAGACGGCCCGGCTCGTCCGCCGCTGCTTCGGGGTCCACGAGGTCAAGTCCGACTACGGCGGCACCGTCGAGGTCGTGTTCGCCGACACCGAGCCCGGCACCGGCTGGCTCGCCGGGCTGCGCTCCCGCGACCAGCTCGACCTCCTCGGCCCGCTCGGCCGCCCGTTCCGGCTGCCCCGCGACCCGGTGAACTGCCTGCTGGTCGGCGGCGGCCCCGGCGGCGCGGTGCTGTTCGCGCTCGCCGACTCGCTGCTGCGGCGCGGCTGCCGCGTCCACTTCGTCCTCGGCGGCCCGTCCGACCGGCAGGTGTTCGGGTCGCGGATGGCGCAGCGCATCGGCGACAGCGCCACCGTCGTCACGGCGGACGGGACGCTCGGCGACCGCGGGACGGTCCGCGACGTGCTGCCCCGCGTGATCGACGAGACGGCCGCCGACGTCGTCTACGGGTGCGGTCCCACCGACCTGCTCCGCTCGGTCACCCAGACCGCCGGGGACTTCGGGCTGCCGTCCCAGGTGTCGGTCGAGGAGTTCATGCAGAAGACGGGCGCGTGCGGCACCGGCGTCTGCATGACGTGCGTGCTGCCCGTCCACGGCGACGACGGCGTCACCCGCATGGTGCGCGCCTGCGCGGACGGGCCCGTCCTGCGCGGCGACCGCGTCCGCTGGGGCGACCTCGGCACCATCCCGTTCGACGCGCTCGGCGCGCCGCGCGTGCTGTCGCCGGGCGCGCGGGGCGTCACGGAGGGGAGCGAGCGGTGAGCGACCGGCTGTGGACCTCGATCGGCCCGCTGGGCCTGGCCAACCCCGTCCTGACCGCCTCCGGGTGCGGCGGCACCGGACGCGAGCTGGCCCAGTTCTTCGAACTCTCCCGCCTCGGGGCGTTCGTCACGACATCGGTGATGCCGCAAGCGCGCGCGGGCCGACCCACGCCGCGTGTGGCCGAGACCCCGAGCGGGCTCCTCACGGCCATGGGCCTCCCCGGCCCCGGCATCGAGACCTTTCTCGAACACGACCTGCCGTGGCTCATCGAGCAGGACGTCCGCACGATCGTGTCCGTCGCGGGCAACAGCGTCGAGGAGTACGGCGACCTGTCCCGGCGGCTGCGCGGCGTGCCCGGCGTCGCCGCCCTCGAGGTCAACCTCGCCGCCCCGAACGCGGGCGACCGCGGCGGGACCTTCGGCCGGCACCCGGCGGCAGCCGCCGCCGTCGTCCGCGCCGTCCGCGAGCACACCCGCTCCGGCGTCCCCGTGCTAGCCAAGCTCGCCCCGGACGCCACCGACATCGTCACGATCGCGCTGGCGTGCGTCGACGCGGGCGCGGACGGGCTCACCCTGATCAACACCATGGAGGGCATGGCGATCGACCCGCACACGCTGCGGCCCGCCCTCACCGGCGTGTCCGGCGGGCTGTCGGGCCCGGCGATCCGCCCGGTCGCCGTCCGCTGCGTCTACCAGGTGCACGCCGCGCTGCCCCGCACCCCGATCGTCGGCGTCGGCGGCATCGCCACCGGCATGGACGCGCTGGAGTTCGTCCTCGCCGGGGCGTCGGCCGTCGCCGTCGGCACCGCCCTGTTCCACGACCCCACGGCCGGCCCCCGCATCCTGCGCGAACTCGACGAGGCCCTCGCGGCCCGCGGGATCGGGAGCCTCGCCGACGCCGTCGGGCTGGCCCACCGGCCCGCCGGCTACGTGCCGCCGCAGGTGCGGCCCGACGAGCCCCAGAAGGAGAGAACGTGACCGCCGCCCCCATCGCCGTCGCGCTGGACGCGCCCGACCTCGAGACGGCCGCGCGCTGGGCCACCCTGGTCACGCCGCACGTCTCGACCGTCAAGGTCGGCCTGGAGCTGTACCTGCGGTACGGCCCGGACGTCGTCGCGAGCGTCCGGGGCGCCAGCCGCGTGCAGGTGTTCCTGGACCTCAAGCTCCACGACATCCCCGCCACCGTCCGGGGCGCGGCGCGCGCCGTCGCGCGGCTCAAGCCGTCCTTCCTCACCGTGCACGCCGCCGGCGGGCCCGCCATGATCCGCGAGGCCGTGGACACCGCCCCCGCCACCAAGATCGCCGCGGTGACGGTGCTGACGTCCCTCGGGGACGCCGATCTCGCCCGGCTCGGCATCGAGGGCCCCGCCCCGGACGCCGTCCGCCGCCTGGCCGTCCTGGCCGTCGAGGCCGGCGCGCAGGCGCTGGTGTGCTCCCCGCAGGAGGCCGCCGCCGTCCGCGCCGAGGTCGGCCCGGGCATCACGCTCATCACCCCCGGCGTGCGCCCCGCGGGCGCCGACGTCCAGGACCAGGCCCGCGTCGCGACGCCCGAGCAGGCCCTCGCCGCGGGCGCCGACCTCCTCGTCGTCGGCCGCCCCATCACCGGCGCCCCGGACCCGGGCGCGGCCGCCGCCGCCCTCGCCGCCGCCCTCCGCCGCACCACCAC
>NZ_QHJN01000210.1:0-12367 GCF_003947565.1 Actinomadura sp. WAC 06369
GCCCCATGCACGCCCCGGGCACGCCCCGGCCGTCCGCAAGCAGGCGCGGGAGCGGCGAAGCACCCGGCGGGCCATCGGCCCCCGGCGGCCGCGCCGACCCGCTCTCCACCGGCCCCACGCACGCCCCGGGCGCCCCCCGGCCGCCCGCAAGCACGCGCGGAAGCGCTTCAAGCAACGCGCCCGGCGGACCGACGGCACCCGGCGCACCCCAGGCGCCGCCGCACAAGCCGGGAGCACCCGGCGGGCCGACGGCTCCTGGCAGCGCCGCCGACCCGCTCGCAACAGGGCCCACGCACGACCAGGGTTCGGCTCGCCCGTCCGCAAGCGCGCGCGGGAGCGCCCCGAGCGACGCGCCCGGCGCACCCCAGGCGCCCCCACGCGAGCCGGGAGCACCCGACGGGCCATCGGCCCCCGGCGGCCCTGCCGATCCTCTCGCGACCGGCCCCACGCACGACCAGGGTTCGGCTCGCCCGTCCGCAAGCGCGCGCGGAAGTGTCCCAGGCGGCGCGCTCGGCAACGCGCCCGGCGGGCCGACGGCACCCGGCAGCGGAGCGCACGAGCCGGGCGCGCCCCGGCCGTCCGCAAGCACGCGCGGCGGACCGGCGGCACCGGGCGGCGCCGCCGACCCGCTCTCCGCTGGGTCCGCGGGCGAGCCCGGGGCGGCTCGGCCGTCTGCGAGCGCGCGCGGGGGTGTCGCAGGCGACGTGATCGGGGCGGCGGCCTCTGGTGGCGCCCCGGGCGGGTTGGACGACGTCGCGGCGGGGCAGTCGGTCGTGGTGATGCAGAAGGTCGTGCGCGGCGACCATGTGCGGCACTACCTGGAGGGCGGGTACGACCTGGTCGCCGGGTACGTGCACCGGTTCGAGGACGTGCGGGGGCTGGGCACGCCGGCGGCGGTCGTGCGGGCGCTGGGGCTCGTGTACGAGGGGTCGCCGTTCAGTCCGGCGGACGAGCAGGTGTTCGTGATCCGGTGGGCGGCGGCGAAGCCCGGGTTGTTCCGGCGGCCGCTGGGCGGGATCGACGAGTGGAGCATGGGGATCGTCCCGGGCGGCTGGGTGATCGAGAAGGCGCCGTTCCCGGGGTCGGGGTACGCGCCGGGCGAGGGGCCGTCGATCCCGGAGTTCAAAATCGACAGTCAGCGGCTGCCGCACGGGGCGGAGCTGTACCGGCTGGACGCGCAGGGGGCGGAGCGGCTGGTGGCCGTGTTCGACGCCGATCTGCGCAGGTGGCACGTGAAGCTGCCGGGAGGACGGGCGTGATCAGGCACGGGTACTACGCGGGCTGGCGGGGCGCCGAGTTCGAGGCGAGCCCGGACGGGGACCTGGTGCGGCTGTACGCGGACCGGGCGGCCGAGGGGTTCCGGCAGATCACCCCCGACCGGTACCTGCGGGTGGTTCCGGCGGCGGAGGTGGACCGCCTGCACTACGTCACGACGCGGTGCGTCTGGCGCGGGGAGCCGTTCGTGGTGCTGGGCGAGCAGGACGGGTGGCTGCGGGTGGAGTACACGGGCGGGAAGGCGCCGGTGGCGGAGCGGCTCGAGTTGGAGACGTTCGACCGGGGCGTGTACCAGGCGTGGGCGTCGCGGCACGAGGTCGAGGACGTCCGCGAGGAGATCGTCTGAGAAGGTCGTGGCATGGCGGTCATCGACATCAACGCCGACCTCGGCGAGGGGTTCGGTATCTGGGAGCTGGGCGACGACCTGGCGCTGCTCGACGTGATCACCAGCGCGAACGTGGCGTGCGGGTTCCATGCGGGCGATCCGCTGATCATGCGGCGGGTGTGCGCGGCGGCGGTGGAGCGCGGGGTGGCGATCGGCGCGCAGGTGTCGTACCGGGATCTGGCCGGGTTCGGCCGCCGGGAGATGGACGTGGCGGCGCCGGAGCTGACGGCGGAGGTGCTGTACCAGCTCGCGGCGCTGGACGGGATCGCGCGCGCGGAGGGCGGGCGGGTCGCGTACGTGAAGCCGCACGGGGCGCTGTACAACCGGGTGGCGCGGGACGAGGTGCAGGCGCGCGCGGTGGTGGAGGCGGTGCGGGCGTACGACGCGTCGCTGCCGCTGCTGACGCTGCCGGGGTCGGCGGTGCACGGGGCGGCCGGGGGGATGACGGTGGTGGCGGAGTGCTTCGCGGACCGCGCGTACACCCCGGAGGGGCGGCTGGTGTCGCGGCGGGAGCCGGGCGCGGTGGTGCACGACGCCGGGGAGGTCGTGCGGCGGGCCGTCCGGATGGCGGTGGACGGCCGGGTGGCGGCGGCGGACGGGAGCGATGTGGAGCTGCGTGCGCGGTCGATGTGCGTGCACGGTGACACGCCGGGCGCGGTGGAGCTGGCGCGGGCGGTGCGGGCGGCGCTGGCGGACGCGGGCGTCGCGCTGGAGCCGTTCGCGTGAGGGTGCTGCGGGCGGGGGACGCGGCGCTGCTGGTGGAGGCGGACGATCTGGCGAGCGCGCACCGGCTGGACGCGGCGCTGCGGGACGCCCGTCCGGCGGGGGTGGTCGACGTGGTGCCGGGCGAGCGGACCGTGCTGGTGGTCGCCGAGCCGGGCACGGACATGGACCGGCTCGCCGGCGTGCTGCCGGACCTGCCGCGGCCGGGCGGCGCGGCGGCGGGCGCGGAGCCCGTGGAGATCCCGGTCGTGTACGACGGGGCGGATCTGGCGGAGGTCGCGGAGCTCACCGGGCTGTCGGAGGAGGAGGTCGTGCGGCGGCACTCGGACGCCTGGTACACGGTCGCGTATCTGGGGTTCTCGCCCGGTTTCGGGTATCTGACGGGGCTGGATCCGGCGCTGCACGTGCCGCGCCGGGAGTCGCCGCGGACGGCCGTCCCGGCGGGTTCGGTGGCGGTCGCGGGACGGTACGCGGCGGTGTACCCGTCGCGGTCGCCGGGCGGCTGGCGGCTGCTGGGGCGGACGGCGGCGGTGCTGTGGGACGTCGAGCGCGATCCGCCGTCGCTGCTGCGGCCGGGGACGCGCGTCCGGTTCGTCCGTTGATCGAGGTGGTCCGGCCGGGGCCGCTGGCGACCGTGCAGGATCTCGGCAGGCCCGGCCTGGCGCATCTGGGGGTGCCGCGGTCGGGTGCGGCGGACGAGCGGGCGTTCCGGCTCGCCAACCGGCTGGTGGGCAATCCGGAGGGCGCGGCGGGCGTGGAGTTCACGCTGGGCGGGGCGGTTCTGCGTTTCCACCGTGCGGCGTGGGTCGCGGTCACGGGCGCGGCGCTTCCCGTGAGCGTCGGGGGGCGCCGGTGCGGGACGAACGCGCCGTGCCGTGTTCCCTCGGGTGCGACCGTGGAGTTCGGCACGCCCGTTTCGGGGTTGCGCAGTTACCTCGCCGTGCGGGGTGGAGTCGCGGTGGGTGCAGTTCTCGGGAGCCGGTCGACGGATCTGCTGTCGGGTCTTGGTCCGGAGCCGCTGAAGGCCGGCGACCGGATTCCCATGGGGCCTGCCACGGGCCTTGACCCCATCACCGTCGACATGGCTCCCGTTCCGACCGCGCCGGAGACGCCGGTACTGCGGGTCTTGCCCGGCCCCAGGGACGACTGGTTCACGCCGGACGCACTGCGCACGCTCACGTCGGCCGTGTACCGGGTGTCGCCGGACAGCAACCGCGTCGGGGTCCGCCTGGACGGTCCGGCGCTGCGGCGGTCGCGGCAGGGGGAACTGGGCAGCGAGGGGATGGTCACCGGGTCGGTGCAGGTGCCGCCGAGCGGGCTGCCCATCGTGTTCCTGGCCGACCACCCGACGACCGGGGGCTACCCCGTCATCGCGGTGCTGGCCGCCGCATCCGTTCCGGACGCGGCGCAGTTGCGGCCGGGGCAGCGGGTGCGGTTCGCGGTCTAGGTGAGCGGGGCGGGCGCGGACCGGTCCAGGTGCGCGACCTCGTTGAACCCGCGGATCTGGGCGAGTCCGCCGAGCCTGTACAGCCGGGAGATCGACCCGTTGTCGGGGGCGAGGAACGCGAAGGGGCGGGCGCCGGTCGCGGCGGCGAGGGCCTGCGCGATCACGCCGCCGTGGGTGAACACCGCGATGCGGCCGCCCGCGTGCTTCGCGGCGAGCCGGGTGAGGGCCTCCTCGACCCGCGCGGCGAACGCGTCGGACGCCTCGGCGCCGGGGATGACGTCCCAGCGCTCCTCGGCGAACATCCGCTGCGCGACCAGGTCGTTCTCGGCGACCTTGCGGCGCAGCGCGCCGCCCTCCCACGCGCCGAGGTGGACCTCGCGCAGCCCCGGTTCCACGACGGGTTCCATGCCGAGCCGGCGGGCGAGCGGCGCGGCCGTCTCGTGCGTCCGGCGCAGCGTCGTCACGTAGAGGGCGTCGAACGCCTCGCCGCCGAGCCGCTCGCCGACCTGCTCCGCCTGCTCCCGCCCCTCCGGCGCGAGCTCGGGGTCGCCCTGCCCGTCCACCAGCGGGAACGGGGCGTCGGCGCGGGCGGGGGCGGACGCGCCGTGCCGGATGAGCAGCACCTCGGTCGCGCCGTCCGGGGCTTTGTACCGCGTCTGCCGGTATTCGACCGGCGCATCCCGCTCGTCCACGGAACGCACCCTAGACGACCCCCGGGAGCCCCGCCCGCGCCGGGGCGTCCGCTACGCCAGGGCGCCCCCGTCGATGTCCAGGGCCGTCCCGGTGATGAACGACGCGCCCGGGCTCGCGAGGAACGCGACGCCCGCCGCGATCTCCTCGGGGCGGGCGTACCGGCCGAACGCGTTGAGGCCGCGCTGGAAGTCGGCGGTGGGACCGTCCGCGGGGTTCATGTCGGTGTCGGTCGACCCGGTCCGGACGACGTTCACGGTGATCCCGCGCGGGGCCAGGTCGCGCGCCGCGCCGCGGCTGTAGCCGAGGACGGCGGCCTTGGTGGCGGCGTAGTCGGCCACGCCGGACGAACCGGTGCGGTGCGACAGGTTGGAGCCGATCGTGATGATCCGGCCGTCGTCGGCCAGCAGCGGCGCGGCGGCGCGGACCGCGGCGACCACCCCGCGCAGGTTCACGTCGTACATGCGGTCGAACCCGGCGACGTCGTCGCCCTCCGCGCCGACCGGCCCGTAGGAGATCACGCCCGCGTTGTTGACCAGCACGTCCAGCCGCCCGAAGTCGGCGGCGACCGTCCGGACCAGTTCGGCGACCTGCGCGGGGTCGGCCATGTCGGCGCGGTAGGCGCCGCCCCGGCGGCCGGCCGCCTCGACGTCGCGGACGACCTCCTTCGCGCCGTCGGCGGACGCCACGTAGCCGACCGCGACGTCCGCGCCGCGCGCGGCGAGGGTGCGGGCGATCGCTGCGCCGATGCCCCGCGAGCCGCCCGTCACCAGTGCCACCTTGCCGTCGAGTTCCATTGCGACCTCCTATTGTGTACCGATCGGTATTGAACGAGACGATACTATACTGATCGATACACAATCGACCGGTGCGCGGCACGAGGGAGGAGACGCCGATGGCGACCGGACGTCCCCGCGAGTTCGACGTCGACGAGCGGCTCGACCGCGCCCTCGACGTCTTCTGGCGGCAGGGCTACGAGGGCACCGCCCTGTCCGACCTGACCGCGGCGATGGGCATCAACCGGCCGAGCCTCTACGCCGCGTACGGCAACAAGGAGGCCCTCTTCCGCAAGGTCCTCGACCGGTACGCCGAGGGGCCCGCCGGCTACGTCCGCGACGCCGTGGCCGAACCCACCGCGCGCGCCGTCACCGCGGCGATCCTGCGCGGCACGATCGAGGTCGTCACCGGCGGCCCCGGCGGCTGCCTGTTCGTCCAGGGCGCGCTCGTCACCGGACGGCAGAACGACGGCGCGCGCCGGGAGATCGAGGACCGGCGGCGCTTCTCGGAGCACATGCTGACCGGACGGTTCGACCGCGCGCGCGACGAAGGCGACCTCCCGCCCGGCACCGACACCGCCGCCCTCGCCCGGTACGTCTGGTCCGTCTCGTACGGCCTGTCGGTGCAGGCGGCCGGCGGCGCCTCACCCGACGACCTGCGGCGCGTGGCCGACACCGCCCTCAACGCCCTGCCCGGCGGCGCGTCCGGCGGCGCGCCCGCCGACCCCCCGCCGGACGCCTGACCCCGCCGACGCCTCAGGGCAGCAGCGCGCGCACCCTCTCCCGTTCGGCGTCGAGCAGGTCGGCCGGGACGTCCTCCCAGGCGGTGACGGTCACGTCGCCGTCCTCGGGCTGCCAGACGCCCGCCACGCGCCCCTCGTGCAGCACGACCGGCGAGATCCACCCGGCCGAGCGGCTCACCTCGCGCCGCCGCTCCGCCGGGATCAGGTACGTCGCGCCCGTCCCCGCACCCAGGACGTACTGGTCGAAACCGCCCAGCAGCCGGACGGGCGCCGCCGGTGCGGCGTCGAGCAGCTCGTCGCGGTGCTCGGCGAGCAGGTGCATCGGGACACCGTCCACCTCGACCGTGCACAGCTCGTCGCCCAGGGCGGCGAACCAGCCCCTGACGTCCTTCTTCCGGTTCGCCTTCCGGGTGAGCCAGGCGTCGAACATGTCGGGCGTGGCGGGCCCGTGGGCGCCCAGGAAGGCGCGGACGACCGTGCGCGCGGCCTCGTCGACCGGCGGGAGGCCCTTCCACCCCGGCAGCCGCCCCTCCGGGGACGCGAACGTGACGCGGGAGCCCTGCGCGGGCCCGTGGCACAGCACGCCCCACCACGCGAGCGGCTTGAGGAGGATGCCCCAACCGGACCCCAGGACCTCCCGCAGATGCTCGGAACCGGTGTCCTCGACGACGGCCCGCGTCAGCTCCTCGCGGGTGAGGACGGCCCCGCCCGCGAGCGCGCGCGACGCCGCCCCGGCGATCGCCTCCAGGTCGGCGGGCGTGGCGCCGAACGCCCGCTGCCAGCCCGGCTTCTCCCAGTGCCGCGCCGCCCCGCACAGCACCAGGTACGCCGCGGCCTCGTCGGCGGGCAGCAGGTGCAGCGTGCCCCGCATCGCCCACGTCTTGACGAGCGTGCGCTCGTCCAGCAGAGCCCGCGCGACCTCGCCCGGCTCCGGCTCCGCGCGCCGGACCGCCACGGCGAACGCCGCGGACGACGCCACCTGCGCCTGCACGCCGCCGAGACGGCGCGCGACGTCCACCGCGGACGCCGCCTCCGGACGCTCGACGAACTGCCGCCGCATCCGCCAGGCGAGAACCCGCTCCCATGTCATCGAGGCCATCCCCCGATTCAACCGCACACCACCGACACTCCGGACGCCACCGACACTCCGGACACCGCTCCGGGCGGCGCCTCAGGCGAGCCGGTGCGCCAGCTCCGCGAACGCGTCCCGGACGTCCTCGGCGGTGAGCACGGTCAGATCGGCGGCGGTCGCGGCCGACCCCAGCTCGGCCGCCCGCAGCGCCCGGCACGCGCACGCCTTCTCGTACAGCGACCGCGCGAACCGGCCGTTGCCGAGCTCGTCGATGCGGCCGGTGCCGCACGCCCGCTGGAACACCAGCGCCAGATCGTCCAGCGCGCGGTCCTCCCACTGGTCGCCGCCCTGCTCCGCGAGCCGCTGCGCGATCCGCAGCAGCTCGTCCGGCCCGTACGACGGGAAGTCCACGCGGACGTCGAACCGGGACGCCAGCCCCGGATTCGACGCCAGGAACCGGTCCATGTCCGCCTCGTACCCGGCGAGGACGACGACGAGCCGGTCGCGGTCGTCCTCCGCCCGCTTGAGCAGCACCTGCACGGCCTCCTGCCCGAACGCGTCGCCGCCCGAGTAGCCCGGGTTGCTGAGCGCGTACGCCTCGTCCACGAACAGCACCCCGCCGAGCGCCGAGTCGACGACCTTGTTCGTCTTGAGGGCGGTCGCGCCCAGATGCTCGCCCACCAGGTCGGCGCGCTGCGCCTCCACCACCTCCGGCCGGGCCAGCAGCCCGAACGCCGCGAAGATCCGCCCGAGGACGCGCGCCACCGTCGTCTTGCCCGTCCCCGGCGGCCCGGTGAACACGAAATGCCGGGTCGGCGGGCGGGTCACCAGCCCCTGCTCCTGCCGCATCCGCGCCACCTGCAGCTGCGCGGCGATCTCCCGGACCTGCCGCTTCACCGGCCCCAGCCCGATCATCGCGTCCAGCGACCCCAGCGCCTCCTCCAGCGTCGGCGTCTCGGCGTACCCGCGGAACCGCTCGGTGACCTCGGCGAACGCGGCCTCCACGTCCTCCGCGCGGAGCGTCGTCAGATCGTCCGCCGTGGGCCCCGGCCCCTCCCCGGACGACGCCGCCGCGTCCACCACGCGGACGTCCCGGGCGCGCGCCGCCGCCTCCATCAGCGACCGCACGAACCGCCCGTTGCCGAGGTCGTCGACGATGCCGCGCCGCTCCACCTCCTCGAACCGCGCGGCGAGCCGGCGGCGGGCGTCCGCGTCCAGCCGGTCCTCCCGCCGGGACGTGTGGTGCTCGGCGATCCGCAGCAGTTCGTCCGGCCGGTAGGACGGGAACCGGACCCGCGTCCCGAACCGCGACGCCAGCCCCGGGTTCGTGTCGAGGAACTCGGCCATCTGCGCGTCGTACCCGGCGAGGATGATCACCAGGTTGTCGCGGTCGTCCTCGGCGCGCTTCAGCAGCGTCTGCACGGCCTCGTCGCCGAACCGGTCGGGCTGCCCCTCCCCCGAGTTGACCAGCGCGTACGCCTCGTCGATGAACAGCAGCCCGCCGAGCGCGGAGTCGATCAGCCGGTTCGTCTTGATCGCGGTGGCGCCGAGGTACTCGCCCACGAGATCGGCGCGGTGCGCCTCCACGACCGTCGCCTCCGGCAGCAGCCCGAACGCGTAGAAGATCTTCGCGAGGACGCGCGCGACGGTCGTCTTGCCCGTACCGGGCGGGCCCACGAACACGAAGTGCCGCATCGGCTTCTCGGTGGGCACCCCGGCGGCGGCGCGCAGGTGCGCCGCCTCGATCGACGCGGCGATCGAGCGGACCTGCCGCTTGACCGGCTCCAGCCCCACCATGGCCTCGAGTTCGGCGAGCGCCTCCTCCACCGAGATGTCCGGACGCTCCTCCGCGCGGCGCCCGCCCGGCGCCTCGGGCTCGCCCGGCCGCGCCGGGTCGGCGGCCCGCGCCGCCGCGCGCTGCTCGTAGGCGGCCCGGGTCGCCGCGGGCACCCCGGCGGGCTGCGCCGGACCGTCCCCGCCGGACGCCCCGTCGTCGTCCCGGCGATCACGCCGGTCCGGACGGTCCGGACGGTCCGGGCGGTCGGCCCGCGGGCCGCCGGGGCCCGCGGCGGGCGGCATGTCCTCCTTCGGCGGCTTGGACCCCGCCTGCTCCTGCACCCACCCGGTCTCGTACTCGTCCGCGGGCACGCTGCGGCGCGCCTGGTCCCAGCGGTAGGCGAGGACGGCCAGCGCCGCGAGCCAGCCCGGGGCCGCGCTCGCCTGCGGCAGCGGCTGCGCCGCCGCGGCCGTGACCACCCCCGCGGCGCCCAGCGCGAGCACCGCCGTCCGCCACGGCGCGTAGCCGCGCAACCGGAACGCCACCCCCGCGACCGGGACGGCCAGCAGCGCCAGCAGGAACTCCGACGCCAGGTAGGGCGGGCGGCCGTCGTCCGGGTACAGGCGCCCCAGCGGGATCGACAGCGCGAGCCAGCACGCCACCACCGCGACGACCGCCATACCCGTCGGCGACCGCAGCGTCAGGTGCACGACGACGAGCAGGATCACGGCGAACGCGGCCGTGCCCAGCACCGGCCCGTCCAGCACCACCATCGCCGACAGCACCAGGCCCACGAGGAGCAGCCCGCCCAGGAAGCGGAGCCCGGGCGGGACCTGGAAGTAGCGCCAGCGCAGGCGCTCGAAAAGATCCCGTGCCGCGACGCCGGTCGCCGGGCGGGAGCGGGACCTGTCGAACGAATCCATCAAAAGCGAGTAAAGCGCAGTGGCGCGCCGAACGGGACTCCCATGGCGCGGTTCGTCGTCTCTTACAAAGACACTTGCATCACCTTCCGGCAACCGAATGGAGCGTGCCCGGCCGACCGGACCAGGACATTCGTCGCCCCGACGTGCCCGGACGCGCGCCGGCCGCACCGCGCCCTAGGATCTGGACGCCGGGCCGCGCCGACGCGGACCGCCGACCGCGCGCCGAACCAGGGGGACCCCAGTGACCGACCCGACCGGTGCCCTGCCGGGCCTGGACGACACCGACAGCGCCACCGACAGCGGCACCGGCGGCACCGGCCCCGCGCCCGTCCCGCGCGCCGCCGGGTACGAGATCGAGCGCGAACTGTGCGCGGCGCTCGGCTCCGGCGGCCGTCCCGTCCGGATCGCCGGGGTGGACGAGGTCGGCCGCGGCGCGTGGGCGGGACCGGTCGTCGTGTGCGCGGCGGTCACCGACCTGAGCGCCCCGCCCGCCCTGCCCGGCCGCGGCGGCCGCACCGTCGCGCTGACCGACTCCAAGCTGCTCACCCGCGCGCACCGCGAGGCGTTCGCCGAGGTCCTGCCGGGCTGGCTCGCCGGGCACGCCGTCGGCGCGGCCGCCCCCGAGGAGATCGACGAGGTCGGGATGACCGAGGCGCTGCGGCGCGCCGCCGTCCGCGCGCTGGAGGCGCTGCCCGACCCGCCCGACGTGGTGATCCTGGACGGCAAGCAGGACTTCCTGCGGCCGCCGTGGCGGGTCCGCTGCGAGATCAAGGCGGACCAGCGGTCGGTGACGGTCGCGGCGGCGTCCGTCCTGGCGAAGGTCCACCGGGACCGGCTCATGGCCGGCCTCGACGCCGCGTTCCCCGGCTACGGGTTCGCCGACGGCGCCGGGTACCCGTCGCCCGCCCACCAGCGGACGCTGGCGGAGTCGGGGCCCACGCCGCACCACCGGCTCTCGTGGTCGTACCTGGACGACCTGCCGCGCTGGCGGCACCTCAAGAAGCACCGCGACCCGCTCGCCGGAGAGGGCCAGCTCAGCCTCCTCTGACCGCCCGCACCGCCCCTTCACGTCCGGAATGAGTCATCTCCCCCGGTCCGGGTAGGGCCGGTCGGACGGGAGGTGGTCCCATGGACGCTGTCGTGAAGAAGCTGCTGCGCGAGTCCGGGGCGACGTTCAGCGAAGAGGCCGGGTTCGAGCTCAAGGACGCGCCCGCCGCGCTGTTCAAGCTGCTCGTCCTCGCCAACCTGCTCAGCGCCCGCATCTCGTCCGGCATCGCGCTGTCGGCGGCCCGCGAGCTGTTCGCGGCCGGCGGCGGGACCGCGCGGGGCATGGCCCGGCTGACCTGGCAGGAACGGGTGGACGCGCTGGGCCGCGGCCACTACGTCCGCTACGACGAGAGCACCGCGTCCCGGCTGGGCGACACGGCCGGGATCGTCCAGGACAGGTACCGGGGCGACCTGCGGCGGCTCGCCATCGAGGCGGGGCGCGACCGGCGGCGGGCCGGCGAGCTGCTCCGGGAGTTCCCCGGGATCGGGCCGACCGGCGCGGACATCTTCTGCCGCGAGGCCCAGGCCGTGTGGCCCTGGCTGCGTCCCTACGTCGACGACCAGGTGAAGAAGGGCGCCGAGCGGCTCGGCCTGCCCACCGACCCCGACGACCTCGCGGGCCGGGTCGCCGGCAAGGACCTCGCCCGGCTCACCGCGGCGCTCGTCCGCGTCGGCCGCGACAAGAAGCTCGCCGACTCGTTCAAGGAGGCGGCCGCGGCCGGCCGCTGAACCCGCCCGCCGCCTTTACACAGTACGGTAACCGCGGGTCGGCGGGCCGTCACCCCTTGCCGCGGGAGGCGACCCACTCCAGGTTCCAGCCGTACGCCTGGTCGACCGACATCTTGCCCCAGCGGGGACGGCCGGCCGGCGGCAGGACGAACCGGCCCTCGCGGTGCACGACCAGCTCCCCGTCCACGTTCTCGATGAGCGCGAGGACCGCGTCCCGGGAGCGGTCCACGCAGTCGTCCATCCGCATCTCGATCGGCGGCGAGCCGACCGGGTAGAGGGTGGCGATGGCGTCCAGGCCGCGGAAGTCGTCGGCGCCGTCGTAGATCTCGGCGAACACGAGGATGCGCTTGAAGTCGGCCGTCCGGTCCAGGTTGATGTGGAGGTTCTCGCCGGACTCGACCGCGCCCGTCCGGTCGTCCTTGTCGAGCCGGATGTACGGCGGGCGGTCGAGGGCGCCCATGTCGCCGAGCGCGTGGATGATGCCCTTGCGGCCGTCCCGCAGCTCCCACAGGCAGCACAGGTCCAGGTCGAGGTCGACGCCGCGGCGGCGCTTGCCGAACAGGCCCGTGGCGACGCCCTCGCGCGCCGTCCAGTTGAGGTTCACGCGCATGTGCCCGGACGTCGCGCCGTGCTTGGTCAGCGACACCGACGGGGCGCTCTTGGTGAGCGAGATCTTCCCGCCCTGCACCTGCGGCCCCGGCGCGGGAGCGGCGGGCGCGGCGGGCGCGGGCGGCGCCGCCGGGGCGGCGGGCGCGGCCGCGGCCGCGGGCGGTTCGGGGG
>NZ_QHJN01000211.1:0-12340 GCF_003947565.1 Actinomadura sp. WAC 06369
CCACGCCCCCGGCTCTGCTCGCCCGGGACACGGTCAGGAAGCGGCTGCGTCCCGGGCGAACCCCTCCCGGTCGCGGGCCGCCGCGACGACCGCCTGGCCGAGGGCGACGCCGCCGTCGTTCGGCGGGACGCGCGAGTGCGTCAGCACCCGGAACCCCGAGTCCTCCAGCCCGGACACGACGCGCTCCAGCAGCAGGACGTTCTGGAACACGCCGCCCGACAGGGCGACCGTGTCCAGGCCCGTGCGGTCGCGCAGCATCCGCACCGCGCGGACGGCCGCCCACGCCAGCCCGTTGTGGAAGCGGGCGGCGACCGCGCCGGCGCCCGCCCCCGCGAGGACGTCGTCCACCGCGCCCCGCACCAGGTCCGTGCCCCGGATGACCAGGTCGTCCGTCACGGCCGCCCGGTAGGCGGCGCGCTCGTGCGGGTCGGCGGCCTGCTGCAGCTCGATCGCCGCCTGCCCCTCGTACCCGGCCGTGTCGCGGACCCCGGCGATCGCCGCGACCGCGTCGAACAGCCGTCCCGCGCTCGACGTCGGGGGCGCGTTCGTCCCCGACCGGGCCATCCGGACGACGTCCGCCCACCGGTCCCGGTGCCGCCCGGCGACGGGCAGCCACGGCGCGTGCTCCCCGAACGCCGCCGCCAGGTAGGCCGCCGCCATCCGCCACGGCTCCCGGACGGCCGCCGCCCCGCCCGGCATCGGCACCGCCTCCAGGTGCCCGGCGCGCCGGTAGCCCGCCAGGTCCGCGACGAGCAGCTCGCCGCCCCACAGCGTCCCGTCGTCGCCGAAGCCGAGCCCGTCGAACGCGACGCCGATGACCGGGCCGTCCGCCCCGTTGTCGGCGAGGCACGACGCGATGTGCGCGTGGTGGTGCTGGACGCCGACGAGGTCGACCCCGTCCAGGTCGAGGGCGTACTTGGTCGACAGGTACTCCGGGTGCAGGTCGTGCGCGACGACCTCCGGGCGCACCCCGAACAACCGGCAGAAGTGCTCGATGCCCTCCCGGTACGACGCCAGGGTCTCGTAGTTCTCCAAGTCGCCGATGTGGTGCGAAAGGAAAGCGTGGTGCGCGCGCGCCACGCAGAAGGTGTTCTTCAGTTCCGCGCCGCACGCCAGCACCGGGCGCGGGAACACCCCCGGCGTCCGCAGCGGAGCCGGGACGAACCCGCGCGAGCGCCGCACCGGCAGCGCCCGCCCCCGGAACGACCGGACGACCGAGTCGTCCGCCCGCACGTGGATGCGGCGGTCGTGCAGCAGGAACCCCTTCGCGAGGCCCGCGAGCCGCCGCAGCGCCTCGCCGTCGTCCGTCACGATCGGCTCGTCCGCCACGTTCCCGCTGGTCAGCACGATCGGACGGGCGAGCCGCGCGGCGAGCAGATGGTGCAGCGGCGTGTACGGCAGCAGCACGCCCAGCTCCCGGTTCCCCGGCGCGACGGCCGCGGCGACGCGCGCGCCGCGGCGGCGCGGGGCGAGCACGATCGGCCGCGCCGGGGACGCGAGCAGCGCTTCCGCGGCGGCGTCCGCGTGCACCAGCGCGCGGGCGCCCGCCAGGTCGGGCGCCATCACCGCGAACGGCTTGCGCTCCCGGCGCTTGCCCGCCCGCAGCCGCGCCACCGCGTCCTCGCCGTCGGCCAGCGCCGCCAGGTGGTACCCGCCGAGGCCCTTGACCGCCACGATCCGGCCGTCCAGCAGCCACCCCGCCGCCGTCCCGACCGGATCGCCGGGCATCGGCCGCCCGTCCGCGCCGACCGCGCGCAGGTCCGGCCCGCAGTCGGGGCAGCACACGGGCTGGGCGTGGAACCGGCGGTCCCGCTCGTCCCCGTACTCCCGGGCGCACGCGCCGCACATCGCGAACGCGTCCATCGTCGTGCTGCACCGGTCGTACGGGACGTCCCGGACGATCGTGAAGCGCGGGCCGCACCGCGTGCAGTTCGTGAACGCGTACCCCGCCCGCCGCCCGTCCGCGGCGAACGTCTCCGCGAGGCACGCGTCGCAGGTCGCGGCGTCGGGCGAGACGAGCGCGGCGGGCGTCCCGCCCTCGCTCGGCACGATCCGGAAGCCCCGGTCGCCGCGCGGCGGCAGCGGCTCGGCGACGACGCGCTCGACGACCGCGAGCGACGGCGCCGCCCGGCCGCCGAGGTCGCCGACGAACCGGGCCAGCGCCGCCGCGTCCCCTTCGACCTCCGCGAACACCCCGGACGCGTCGTTGCCCACGAACCCCGACAACCCGTATGTCCCAGCCAGCTCGTGCACGAACGGCCGGAACCCGACGCCCTGCACGGTCCCCTCGACGCGGATCCGGAGCCGCCCCCGCCCGTCCGCGCCCTTCTCGCCGAGGCTCACAGCCGGCCGTCCAGCGCCCGCTGCAGCAGCTCCCACAGCACGTGGTACACGGTCGTCTGCGCCTCCTGGATCCGGTGCACCGACGCCGACGGCACCGTGAACAGGTGGTCGACCGTGCCCGCCTCCGCCATCGCGCCGCCGCCGTATCCCGCGAACCCGACCGTCGCCATGCCCGCGCGGCGCGCCTCCGCGAACGCGCCCAGCACGTTCGCCGAACCGCCGCTCGTCGAGAACCCCACCGCGACGTCCCCCGCACGCCCGAACGCGGCGAGCTGCCGCGCGAACACCACCGCGAACCCGACGTCGTTCGCGAGCGCCGTCAGCGCCGCGACGTCCCCGGTCAGGCAGACCGCCGGGACGGGCCGCGCGCCGCGCGGCGGCCGCATGCACAGCTGCACCAGGTCCTGCGCGTCCGTGCAGCTCCCCCCGTTGCCGAACGCGTACAGCCGCCCCCCGCCGATGACCGCCGACGCGACGCGCTTCGCGCACGCGACCAGCTCGTCCGCCAGCGGGCCGGCCAGCTCCTCCCGCAGCGCGACGATCTCCGCCGCCTTCTCCTCCGTCGACCGGCGCACCTCGGCCAGCACCGCGTCGAGGTCCGACCCGTTGTCGTACAGGAACGGGTACAGCGTCTCGATCCCGCTCACGCGCCCTCCCTCACGGCGACGCCTCCACCGCGATCGCCTCCCCCGCGTGCACCAGCACGACGTCCCCCACCCGCGCGTCGACCAGCGCCACGCTGACCTCCTCCGGACCGGCGGCGGTGTCGACGACCGCCAGCCCGTCGCCGAGCAGCTCCCGGACCCGCACCCGCACCGCCGCGTCCGAGCACGTCACGCACACCCCGTCATGGCACTCCGGCACGCCCCCCGCGCTCACCGGGACGTCTCCCGCCGCAGCGTCCCCGGATGCTCGAAGAACACGTGCACCAGCTCCCACAGCACGTGGTAGACGGTCACGTGCACCTCCTTCGCGACCAGCGGGTCGTCCGTCCGGGCCCGCAGCACGTGGTCGACCGGCCGGCCGGCGTCGCCGTCCCCGCCGGTCAGCGCGACCGTGAGCAGCCCCATCTCCGCCGCGGCCGCCAGCCCCCGCCGCACGTTCGCGCACCGGCCGTCGGCCGACAGCCCCAGCGCGATGTCGTCCGGCCGGGCCAGCGTCCGCAGCTGCGCCGCGAACACCTCGTCGAACCCCTCCGCCAGCGCGACCGCCGTCAGCGTGGCCGCGTCCCCCGTCAGCGCGAACGCGGGCAGTGCCCGCTTGCCCACCACCACCGGATGCACGAACTCGACCGCCACGTGCTGCGCGTCCGCGCACGGGCCGCCGTTGCCGAACACGATCAGCCGCCCGCCCGCGTGGAACCGCACCGCCATCGCGTGGCAGGCCCGCGCGATCGCCTCCGCGTCGCCCGCGACCGCCCGGCCCGGCTCCGTCCGCCGGTCGAACGCGTCCCGGACGGCCGCCCGCGCCGTCACGTCCACGACACGGCCCGCGGCTCGCGCGCGGCGCCCGGGGCCGCCGCCCGCGCCGCCGAGTTCCAGCGCGCCAGGAAGGAGGTGATCACCTCGCCGAGGTGCGCGAGCCGCGGCGCCCACGCCTCCAGGTCGGCGACGCCCTCCGGCGTCAGCTCGTAGCGGCGGCGCGCCGGGCCCGCCTCCGACGGCACCCACGTCGACTCCACCAGCCGCGCCCGCTCCATGCCGCGCAGCACCCGGTACGCGTGGCCCGGCTCCACGTCCGACACCCCGAGGCAGGACAGCCGGTCGATGAGGTCGTAACCGTGCCCGGGCCGCTCGTAGATCAGGAGCAGCAGATAGGGATGCAGGAGGCCGCGCGCCTCGCAACCGTTCATGGACATCTCCTCATGGGACGCCACGCGGGTGATCATGCTCGTGGAGGGGCACTACCCGGGGCCCGGCACGGAAAACCCCAGCGTGATCACATGATCACTCAGCGTGTCCGGCGACGGCCCGCGAAGACGGCGGACGGTTCTCGCCCGACCGTGCTCGCCCGACCGTGCTCGCCCGACCGTGCTCGCCCCGCCCGTGCTCGCCCGGACGGTGCTAGGCGTCGCGGGAGTCGACTTCGCCGAGTTCGAGTTCGATGAACGCGCCGATCATGGCGCGCCACACCGGTTCGGCGACGTCCGGGGACAGGCCCGCGTCCGCCGCCCGCGACCGGGCCAGCGCCACGACCTGCTCGACGCGGTCGGGCGCGCGCACCGACCGCTCGTCCGTCTTGAACGCGGCGGCGGCGCGCACGAGCGCCTGCCGCTCGGCCAGCAGCCGCACCAGCTCGGCGTCGATGCCGTCGATGCGGTTGCGCACGTCCGCGAGGGACCGGGGGGCGTCCATCCGCCGATCATCGCATGCGGCGCGGGGTCGGCCGGGTGCCCCGGGTGCGGCGGAATGGGGGGACAATGGCAGGGTGACCGAGATCCGCACTCCGCTCCGCCGCCGTCCCGCCCAGCGCCGCAGTGCCGAACGCGTCCAGCGCATGCTGGACGCCTGCGCGGAGATCCTCGACGAGGACGGCTACGACGGGCTCACCACCACGCGGATCGCGCAGCGCGCCGAGGTGGCGATCGGCTCGGTGTACCAGTTCTTCCCCGACAAGCGGGCGGTCGCGCAGGCGCTCGCGCAGCGCAACCTGGAGGAGTTCGGGCGGCGCGTCTCGGCGCGGCTCGCCGAGGGCGGCTTCACCGAGTGGTCCGACACGGTCGGCGCGATCATCGACATCTTCGTGGAGATGCACCGGACCGTTCCCGGGTTCCGGGTGCTGCGGTTCGGGGACGTCGCCGATGTGCACCTGCTCGACTCCGACGCCGACAACAACGCGGTGGTCGCCGACCGGCTCCGCACGCTGATCGTGGACACGTTCGGCGTGCGCGACACCCCCGAGCTGGCGACGGCGCTGGCCATCGCGGTGGAGGCGGGGGACGCGGTGCTGAAGCTGGCGTTCCGGCGCCGCCCGGACGGCGACCCGGTGATCGTCGCGGAGGCCGAGCGGCTCATCCACGGATATCTCGCCGCGCACATCCGCGAGTCCTGAGCGGGCGCGCCCTGGTATGGCAGACTCCGGGCGAAACAGAAGAAGGAACAGGTGGTTCCGGTGGACGACGAGCGGTTCCAGGCGCAGGAGCGGCTGCTGATCCGGCAGCGGATCCGGCTGATGGTGAACCAGTACGAGGTGCACGCGGAGGCCCCCGGGGGCGGCGAGGGCGAGCTGCTCGCGTTCGCGCAGCAGAAGCGGATGGCGTTCAAGGAGCAGGTCACCCTGTACTCGGACGACTCCAAGACGACGCCGATCCTCGGGTTCAAGGCCCGCAAGCGCATCGACCTGGCCTCGGCGTACGACATCACGGACGCGCAGGGACGGCCGATCGGCGTGTTCCGCAAGGACTTCAAGAAGTCGCTGCTCGCCTCCACCTGGCACCTGGAGCAGCCGGGGCTCGGCGTGGCGACCGGCAGCGAGCGCAACAAGGCGGTCGCGCTGGTGCGGCGGGTCTGGCAGTTCATCCCGTTCGTGGACGCCGTCCCGTTCGCGTGGCCGTACCACTTCGACTTCTACGCGGGCGACCAGGTCGTGTTCTCGGTGGAGAAGAAGATCGGGATCCGGGACCGGTACGTGGTCGACATCCGGGACCCGCGGCTCGACCGGCGCCTGGTCATCGCGCAGGCCGTCGCGCTGGACGCCCTCCAGTCGCGGTAACGGGGACCGCCCCGGGGCGGCCCGGCTTGGGCCCGGGGTATGGATCTACCCCCGCTTTACATGTTACGAAGGGATGTAAAGCGGTGGGCGGAACCAGACCCCAGCGCCGCGACGGCGCGGCGCGTCCCCCCGAGGAGGACCCCCCGGTGAGTTCCTACGACTTCTACACCGAGCCCGTCTCCACGGACACGTGGAACGTCCCCATGGCGGGCGACACCCGCTTCACCTGGGAGTACGACGAAGGCCGCGACCGGCTGCTGAGCCTGTACCAGAAGGGCAAGGACAAGCAGTGGGACGCGCAGAAGCGCATCGACTGGGACCTCGAGGTCGATCCGATCAACGTCGCCGGCCTGCCGGAGAACTTCAACCCGCTCTTCGGCTCCGACATCTGGGACAAGATGACCCAGAAGGAGAAGGACGAGTTCGGCCGGCACCAGAGCTCCTGGCTGTTCAGCCAGTTCCTCCACGGTGAGCAGGGCGCGCTGAACGTGTCCGCGCGGATCGTCCAGAGCGTCCCGGACCTCGACTCGAAGTTCTACGCCGCGACGCAGACGATGGACGAGGCGCGGCACGTCGAGCTGTACGGCAAGTTCGTCCACGAGAAGATCGGGATGTACTACCCGATCAACCAGGACCTCGCGAAGCTGCTCGCGGAGTCGCTGGAGGACAGCCGCTGGGACCTGCCCTACCTCGGCATGCAGGTCCTCATCGAGGGCCTCGCCCTCGCCGCGTTCGGGCTGTACCGCGACATGTCGACGAACCCGCTGGTCAAGCAGCTCCTCGCGTACGTCATGCAGGACGAGGCGCGGCACGTCGCGTTCGGCCGGCTCGCGCTCAAGGACTACTACGCCGAGCTCACCGACAAGGAGCGGGCCGAGCGCGAGGAGTTCGTCGTCGAGGGCTGCTACCTGATGCGCGACCGGTTCAAGGCGCGCGAGGTGTTCGAACAGCTCGAACTGCCGATGGACAAGTGCATGGAGTACGTCGACAACTCCGACATGTACACGCTGTACCAGTCGCTGTTGTTCAGCCGCATCGTCCCGTGCGTCCGGGACGTCGGCCTGTGGGGCGACAAGGTGAAGAAGGCGTACGCGGACATGGGCGTCCTCGACAATGCCAAGGCCGACCTCGAAGCGCTGATGCGGCAGGACGAGGAGATCGCCGAGAAGGTCGACGAGGAGCGCTACGCCACCGAACTCGCCGGTCGCAAGCAGGAGGTGGACGAGGCCATCACGCTCGGCGCGTCCGACTGACCGGACGCCGGAGAAAGGCGGGGGCGTTCCCGGAACGCCCCCGCTTCGGGCGTAATGTCAATGATCCCTTTCCGTGGATCATTATGGACTTCCCCAATTCGCCGCCGCATTTCCGCGCGGCCCCTCCCCGGTGTACTAGCGTGCCCGACTGACGGTGCGCCGCACCAGCGGACGCACGAACGTCCAGGGTCGAACACCTGACAATTCCTGGGGGGAACAATGAACCGGTCCGCCACAGGGCTGCTGCGTGCCCGCGTCCTCGCGCCGGCGCTCGCGGCGTCCGCCGTCCTCGCCGCGCCCGCCGCCGCGCAGGCCGCGCCCGCTCCGCGCCCCGCGCCGCCCGCCGCGGGGCACCACCACGCGCCGACGACCGAGGAGCACCTCCTCGGCCGGGCCGGCGAGGTCGTCAAGGGGCTCGGCCGCGACCTCGGGACGACGGAGGGCCGCGTCGTCGAGGTGCTGAAGGCGGACGACGGCGCCGCGAAGCAGCCGTCCGGCGGGGCGAAGCCGCCGGTGCGCGGCCTCCGGTGACCTCCGGCGGCACGGCGGGCGGGGCGTTCCGCGGAACGCCCCGCCCGCCCGTTATAGGGCCGAGATCGACTGTTCCATGCGGAGTAAAGACGATCTTGAAATGGGGTCACCCGGCGAAGTTGATCGACTTCCGAGGGCAAAAGTGCGGGTGACAAAGCCCACAAACATCGG
Source organism: Actinomadura sp. WAC 06369 (assembly GCF_003947565.1). NCBI lineage: Bacteria > Bacillati > Actinomycetota > Actinomycetes > Streptosporangiales > Thermomonosporaceae > Actinomadura > Actinomadura sp. WAC 06369. Next base: position 8,010 of record NZ_QHJN01000211.1, read on the forward strand.
CCTTCGGTCTTGATCTAGGCGGTACGCGACGTACGGTCTTGGACTTGTGCGGCGCCATCGAGATCCAAAGTGAAAAGAGAGAAGCGCCGGACCTGAGCGACGTGACCGGGAACCTGCCCGGCACGGCGCCGCGGGACCGGCGAACTCGCACCGCCGCACGCACCGGACGCCGCAGCATCGGCCGGCAGCCGTCGAGAACGGCGCGGGCGCGGGCGTGCAGCGGCACGCGGAGGGCGCGCGGAACGGGGACGTCGACGTCGCCCGGACGCGCCCGAGGACGGCGGTAGACCGCCGGGCGTCCGGGGTCCTGTCCCCGAACAAAGGAATTGCCCGTGCGTGGCAAGCGTGCTCGTGTACGCATACCTCAGGTGCGCATCCGCACCCTTCTGATCATCTCCGGGGCGGCCGTGGCCGTCCTCACGGCGGGCGCGTTCGCGTTCGTCAAGACCGGCGCCCCGGCGGGCGCGGCCCAGGCGGCGAACGGACTGCCGCAGGCCGAACCGTCCGAATCACCCGAACCATCCGGATCGTCCGCGCCGCCCGGCGGGCAGGCCCCGGGCGCGGAGCCGGCGGAGCCGGCGAAGCCGCGGACGCCGGCGGCGCCGGAGCGGGACGACGAACCCGACGCCGTCGCGGCGCGGATCGCCCCGCCGAAGCCGAAGAAGACCGAGACGTCCAGGTCGAGCGGCTCGGGCGGGTCCAAGGAATCGGGCGGCTCGGGAGGAAAGGTCCTCGACTCCGGCTCCTGCAAGGCGTCCTACTACGGCGAGGGCCAGATGACGGCCAGCGGCGAGCGCTTCGACCCGGGCAAGCTGACGGCGGCGCACAAGACGCTCCCGTTCGGCTCCAAGGTCCGCGTGACCAACAAGAGCAACGGCAAGTCGGTCGTCGTGCGCATCAACGACCGCGGCCCCTACGCGGGCGGGCGCTGCCTCGACCTGTCCGAGGCGGCGATGAAGGACATCGGCGGCACCTCCTCGGGCGTCGTCTCCGTCCGCTACGAGGTGCTGTCCCGCGGGTAGCCGCGCTAGCCGAGGCCGCTCGCGGCCGCGTGCCGCTCCCGCTCCATCCCGTCGCCCCGGGCGTCGCCGGACTCCGCGTCCGCGCCGTCCGGGGCGTCGGTCGTGGCGAGCCGGTCCCGGAACCAGTCCGACAGGGCGCCGTCCACCCGGACGGCCTCGGTGATCGGCGGGCGCGCCTCGGTGCCGGGCTCGGCGGCGAGCGCGTGCCCCATCCGGAACGACACCGTCTCCACCGCCGCGCCGTGCCGCTGCAGCGCGTCCCGCAGCCCGGTCAGCTCCCCGGACGGGACGACGCGGTCCTTCGCGCCGCCGACCAGCAGCAGCTCGGCGTCCCGCGCCGCGATGTCGCCCGCGAGGGCGCCGAGGTCGAGCCGTTCGGCGAGCGCGACGGACGCGTCCGGCCACGACCGGTCGCGGCCCGCGCGCTTCTCCACCGCCCGCGCCGCCCGGGACGGCGCGACGACCGGCGCGACCGCGGCGGCCGCCGCCACGGCGACGTCCCCGCGCGCCACCGCCAGCAGCGCCGCGGCGCCCCCGGTGCTGAACCCCGCGAGCGCGACGGGCCCGTCCGGGACCCCGAGGTCGCGGCGCAGCCCGTCCAGGACCTCCGGCAGCCGCCCCGCCGCCTGCTCGACCGCCGTCCCGTAGAGCCCGATGCCGGACTCGTCGAGGATCGCCGCGCTGCCCAGCCCGCCGGGGAGCTGGGCGGGCAGGTCCAGGTAGGCGCGCCACACCGGCACGCCCGTCAGCGGGATCGACGCGGCCAGCGCCTCCGCCGTCCGCGGCGGGTCGAACCCCGGCCAGACCACCATCAACCGGACCGGGCCGGACGCGACCGCGTCCACGGCCGTCGGGGGCAGCGCGACGTACCGGCCGCCTGCGACGGTGCCGTGCACGGGCCGGTTCGGACGATCGCCGCTCATCTGCTCAGCTCCCTGCGGTGCTCGGCGGGCGGTGCCGGTCGCGTGGGTGAGGGGAGTCGCACCTCCCGTGACCCCATGCTCGCAGTGCGTGGCCGAACGCGCGGCCGAATCACCCGACTTCGACGTCCAGGGTGATGAACACCTCACCGCGGTCCCCGGACCATCGGTGAGGCCCGGGTCACAGCGGATCCGGGGGAACAAAACCGTCAGACATCACGTCATAGGTAAACGCGGGCGCCGCGGGGGCGCGCCCGCACCGAAGCCACCCGAGGGGAGCGCCAGTGGACGGAAAGCGCCGCGCCGCCGCCGCCGGCCAGGCATGGCAGATCTACAGCGAGACGCTCGACCCGCAGGCCCCCGGCCTCTGGGAACGCACCCGCGCCGTCCCTCGGATGATCAAGGCCGTGGTCCGCGGCGACTACAAGGGCATGTCGTACCGGACGCTCGGCCTCGTCGCGCTCGGCGTCGTCTACATCCTGTCGCCGATCGACGCGATCCCCGAGGTCCTGCTCGGCATCGGCCTCGTCGACGACGCGGGCGTCGCGCTCTGGCTCGCCGCGTCCCTCGTCAAGGCCGCGGGCGACTACGTCGCCTGGGAGCGCGGCGGCCGCCCCCGCGTCGTCGTCGGCGAACCCGTCGACTGAGTCACGCCCCGACCGGCCCGTCGCCGACCGCCGCGAGCAGCACGATCGGGAACTCCGCGTCGGCCTGCCCCGTCGCGACCGCGAGCCACCGCCCGTCCGGACGCCGCCACACGAGCATGCCGAGCGTGTAGGCGGCGAGCAGGCTCTGCGGATTCCGGCTCTCCGCCTCCCCCATCGCGAACGGCGTCAGATCCACCTTCCGAGGGTCGCCCCAGCGCTCCCGGAGCGCCGCGACCAGCGCGTCGTGCGCCGCCCCGATCTCCTCCTCGGCGGCCTCGACGACCTCCTCGCTCCGGTCGTCCCAGAAGTCCCGGCTGGCCTCCAGGACGCACCAGTGGTACCCGGGTCCGCTCCACCGCTGCCCGCTCCACCGCCGCCCGCCCGTCCTGGTCTCCGCCTCCGGGAAGGGCGCGGCGAGCATCCCGTCGACGACCGCGAGCCGGTCGCCCGTGCCGGTCAATCGACCGGCCCCAGCTCGCGGGCGAACCGCTCGGCGGCGTCCAGCATGATCGGCACGACGTCGGTGACGGTCTCGCGGGTCAGCCGCCCGGACGGGCCCGACACCGACAGCGCCGTCAGCGCGGGCGCGCCCCGCAGCGGAACCGCCACGCACCGCACCCCGACCTCCTGCTCCTCCTCGTCCAGCGCGTACCCCCGCTCCCGGACGCGCGCCAGCTCGGCGATCAGGGACTCCGGGTCGGTGAACGTGCTCGGCGTGTGCGCCGCCATCCCCGTCCGCGCCAGGATCTCCCGCACCTTCGCCTCCGGGAGCTGCGACAGCAGCGCCTTCCCGACGCCCGTGCAGTGCGGCTGCACCCGCCGCCCGACCTCGGTGAACATCCGCATCGAGTGCCGCGACGGCACCTGCGCGACGTACACGGCCTCGTCCCCTTCCAGGACCGCCATGTTCGCCGTCTCCCCGACCTCGTCCACCAGCCGCGACAGCACCGGCCCGGCCCACGAGCCCAGCAGCCGGCCCGCGCCCTCCCCGAGCCTGATCAGCCGCGGCCCCAGCGCGTACCGCTTCGACGGCTCCTGGCGCACGTACCCCCGGTTGACGAGCGTCCGCATCAGCCGGTAGATCGTCGGCATCGGCAGCCCGGACACCTCCGTCAGCTCCGACAGCGCCATCTCGCCGCCCGCGTCCGCCAGATGCTCCAGCAGCTCGAACGCGCGCTCCAGCGACCGCACGGACTCCGCCACGCGGCGCCTCCTCTCCCTCGCGAACCCGCCCATTCTACGGAAACCCTCTTTCGCCTTGCGAAAGATGATCTGGACGGGAGTGAAGCACGGTACTCCTGGCAATAACCCTCTACGCCCGGCGCCGTGCCGCCGACCCCCCGGGAAACCGACAGAACGAGCGAGAAGGGGAACCGGTGGGGCGGATCAGAACGCGCTGGATCGCGCTCATCGCGGGCACCGCACTGCCGCTGGCGCTCGCCGTCCCCGCCGCCCGCGCGGTCCCGGACGTCCGCCTGCACACCGAGGTCACCGTGCGCGGCGGGACGACCCTCGGCCACCACTACGCGCTGACCTACACCGTCCGCGTTCGCGCCACCGGCGGCACCGCGCACCGCGCCGCCCTCCGCCTCACCACCGGCCGCCCCGCCTTCTGGACCCCCCTCGACTGGAAGTGCGAGACCGCCGGCCTGCGGGAACTGCGCTGCCCGCTCGGCGACGTCGCCGAGCGGGCGGCGCAGTTCCCGCAGGCCGGCGGTCTCGCACTTCCAGTCGAGGGGGGT
>NZ_QHJN01000212.1:0-12293 GCF_003947565.1 Actinomadura sp. WAC 06369
GCGGACGCGGGGCCGGTGGCGAAGGTGCCGGTCGGGTCGAGGTCGCCGCCGGAGGTGCCGGACGTTCCGCAGCCCGCGAGCACGAGGACGAGCGCGGTCGCGCACGCGGACGACGTGCGCGCCGTCGGCGCCGGGGCCGCACGGCGGACCGTCCGGGCGGGGGAACGTACCAACGGGGCGCGCATCGCCATCCCTGTTCGTCGTCCGGCAGCGGGGCGGAGTACGGCGAAAGCTTACAGATGCGGCCGGGGGCGGAAAAGGGATTCGTCAGCCCTGCGTCCCCCGTGTGGCGGGAGTGGTCGGTAGGGGCAGGCGACGGGGGCGTGACCTCACGACGGGTTCCTCCTTCGCCGGTGCGCGGGCTTGAGGTCAAGTCTGGTTGAGGTTGCATGCTGCCCGTGTTGTGCGGTTTTCGGCAGTGCGGCCAGCGGAGGCGGTATGCGTGCGGTGTGGTTGACGGAGTTCGGCGGGCCGGAGGTGCTCGTTGCGGGTGAGGCGCCCGATCCGGTGCCGGGGGACGGGCAGGCGCTCGTCGAGGTCGAGTTCGCGAACATCACGTTCGTGGAGACGCAGATGCGGGCGGGCGGTCCGTCCCCGTTCGGCGCGGAGCCGCCCGTGGTCCCCGGGAACGGGGTCGGGGGGATCGTGACGGCGGTCGGGGCGGGCGCCGATCCCGCGCTGGTCGGACGGCGCGTGGTGAGCGCCACGGGCGGGTCCGGCGGCTACGCCGAGCTGGCGGCCGTGGACGCGGCGGGGGTGTTCGAGGTGCCGGACGGGCTGGGCCTGGACGACGCGGTCGCGCTGCTGGCGGACGGCCGCACGGCCGCGATGCTGCTGCGCGCCGCCCCGCCGCGTCCCGGCGAGCGCGTCCTGGTCGAGGCGGCGGCCGGGGGTGTCGGCACGCTTCTCGTGCAGCTCGCGAAGGCGGCGGGGGCGGTCGTCGTCGCGGCGGTCGGCGGGCCGCGCAAGGCGGACGTCGCGCGCCGGGTCGGCGCCGACGAGGTGGTCGACTACCGCGAGCCCGGCTGGACGGCGGGCGCCGGCGCGGTCGGTGTCGTGTTCGACGGCGTCGGCGGCGGCATCGCCCGGGAGGCGTTCACGCTCTTGGGCGACGGCGGACGGATGGTGTCGTTCGGCCTCGCGAGCGGCGAGTGGGCCGGTATCGCGGAGGAGGACGCCGCCGCGCGCGGCGTGACGCTCGTTGAGCTCGCGCCGACGCCGGAGGAGGTGCGGGCGTGCACCGAGAGGGTCCTCGCCGACGCGGCGCGCGGTGCGGTGCGTCCGCTGATCGGGCGGCGCTTCCCCTTGGCGGACGCGGCGGGCGCGCACGCGGCGATCGAGTCGCGCGGGACCGTCGGCAAGACGCTGCTGGAGGTGCGGCGATGAAGATCGGGCTGAACCTGCCGAGCCACGGCGTCGACACGTCCGCGACGGTCGCCGGGCACGCCCGGCACGCGGAGGACGCCGGGTTCGAGTCGGTGTGGGTCGGCGACCACCTGATCCCCGCCGGGCGGCCGTTCCTGGACGCGACGCTCGTCCTGGCCGCCGTCGCGGCCGTGACGCGGCGGGTCCGCGTCGGCTTCGGCGTCATGGTGCTGCCGCTGCGGGAGCCGGCCTGGGCGGCGAAGCAGATCGCGAGCCTGCAGCACCTGTCGGACGGGCGGGTGCTGCTGGGCGTCGGCAGCGGCGGGCCGGTGCACGGCGACGCGGCGTTCCGCGCGGTCGGGGTCCCGTTCGCCGAGCGCGGACGGCGCACCGACGCGGCCCTCGAAGTCCTGCCGGGCCTCGTGGAGGGGAAGCCGACCCTGGTGGACGGCGCGGAGGTGACGCTGTCGCCGGGGGCGCCGATGCCGCCCATGCTGATCGGCGCGGGGCCCGAGCGGCGGGTCGCCCGCTTCGCCGACGAGTGGTATCCGGCGTTCTCGACGCCCGCCGAGGTGGCCGCGGGCCTGGAGGGCATCGCGGCGCTGGCCGCCGAGTACGGACGGCCCGTGCCGAAGGTGACGGTCGGCCTCAGCTTCGGCCTGGGGGACGTGCCCGCGCCGGAGATCGATGCGCAGGTGCGGGGGCTGACCGAGTACGGGATGAGCGAGGAGGCCGCGCGCGAGAGCCTGCTCACCGGCGGCCCCGCGCGGGCGGCCGAGCGCCTCGCGGAGCTGGCGGAGGCCGGCGTGCACCGGGTCATCGGGATGCCGTTCCCTGCCGACCGCCGCCGGCAGGCGGACCTGCTGGCCGAAGCCGCCCGCCTGGCCGGGGGCTGAGCGGGCCGCGGGGGCGCCCGCACCGCGCACCGCGTCCCGCGCGATGATCGTGCTTCACGGCCCGCACGCGGGCCCCGCACGGAAGGGCGTCCCCCTGTGGCCATCTCGCTCGCGGAGCTTCCCGGCCTGGTCGGCCGGGAGCTCTTCTGCTCGGAGTGGGTCCGTCTCGACGCCGCGGACGAGGAGGCGTTCGGGCACGCGACGCTGCTGCGCGAGGAGTTCCTCGGCCGCTCCCCGTCCGGCAGGGATCCGGACGGGGAGCGGCCGGTCTCCGGTTTCCTGCTGCTGTCGATGCTCGTGGCGTTCCACAAGCGCGAACTGGATTTCGGCGGCGCGTCCGGCTTGAACTACGGCGTCGACCGGGTGCGGTTCCTGAGTCCGGTGCGGAGCGGCCGCCGGGTCCGGGTGCGCGCGACGCTGACGGACGTCCGGGAGAAGGGGCCGGGGCGCACGCGCGTCCTGACCCGGAACGTCCTGGAGGCCGAGGGCGCCGACGCGCCCGCGATGGTCGCCGACTGGATCGCCTTCTTCGTCGAGGAGGGCGCCTGAGCTCAGCAGGGCGGCCATGTCCCCTCGGACGTCCGGCAGAGCGGTTCGCCGTCGGCGTTGTAGTGGATGTTCGGCGAGTACTTGGCCGCGCCGAGCTGCGGGTCGGTCGTTCCGTCGGGGTCCGCCATCGCCCAGGCGGCGCCCTGGAAGGAGACCCCTTCGAGGCCGGACACCGAGCACTGGCCCATGTCGCTCCACCATGAGCCCCGGGGCGCCAGGCTGATCCCTCGCCAGGGGGACGAGCGCTGCGGGCAGCTCTTCGTCGCACCGTCGTGGTACTTGACCAGCGCGACCACGGTCACCTGCTCGGCGCCCGTGTTCTTGACCTGCATCCCGAAGGTCGCGGACGCGCCGGCGACGTTCAGGCGCGTGCACACCCGCACCTGGAGCGGTGACCCCTGGACGGCCGACCGCCACGAGCCGCAGTGAAGGTCGGGGCCCGAGAAGGGCCGGCTCGGTGTCGTGCCGGTTGTACGCCGGGCGGACGGTCCGGTCTTGTTCGGCCCCGGCGGGTCCGACTTCGCCGCCGGAGCGGTCTTCCCTGACCGCTTCGGTGACGGCGAGGGCGACGTGGCGGCGGGCGAGGGGGCGGCGGCGTTCGCGGGGGCGGTCTCGGCCGGGTCCTCCGAGGCGCTCGGCGGTTCCCCGCCCGTCAGGGCCGGGGCGACCGCGTACGCGGCGCCCGCGATCACCGCGACGGCCGCCGCTGCCGCCGCGATCCGGCGGCCCGGCTTCCGGGGGGCCGCCGGTGCCGCGGTCCGCTCGGTCGCGGCGTCGTCCGGACGCGCCGTGTCCTCCGGGGCGCGGGGGTGCCGGACGGGGCCGGGGAGGTCCCGGAGGCGTTCGGCGACCTGGTGCGCGGTGGGACGCCGCGCGGGGTCCTTGTGCAGGCAGGCCCGGACGACCTCGGCGAGCGACGGTTCGAGGCCGGTCAGGTCGGGCTCCTCGTGCAGGACCGCGTGCATGACCGTCGCGACGCTCGTCCCGCCGAACGCCTTGCGGCCGAGGGCCGCGAAGAGGACCGTGGCGCCCCACGCGAACATGTCGGCCTCGGGCCCGGCCCGCTCGCCGCGCAGGTGCTCGGGGGCGGTGTAGCCGGGGGTGCCGATCACGGCGCTGCCGTGGGACTGGCTGAGGTCGAGCGCGCGGGCGATGCCGAAGTCGATGACGACCGGGCCGTCCGGGCCGAGCAGGACGTTCGCGGGCTTGAAGTCGCGGTGGACGACGCCCGCGCGGTGGATCGCGGCCAGTGCGGTGACGGTGTTGTGGGCGAGGCGTTCGAGCGCGGCGCCGGCGCGGGGCCCGCGGCGGGCCACCGAGTCCTGCAGGGACGGGCCGTCGATGAACTCGCTGACGATGTAGGGCCGGCCGTCCTCGACGCCCGTGCGGAGCACCTGCGCGGTGCAGAACGCCGCGACCCGCTTGGTGGTCTCGACCTCGTCGAGGAACCGGCGCCGGGCGGCCTCGTCGACGATGAGGTGCTCGTGCAGGAGCTTGACCGCGGTCCGGCGGCCGTCGTCGCCGACGCCCCGGTAGACGGTGCCCTGCCCGCCGGACCCGAGGCGCCCCTCCAGCCGGTACGGGCCGATGGCCACGGGATCGGACGGCCGCAGCGGCGCCGTCCCGGGCGCGAGATCGTCACTGGACAACGCCGTGTTCCTCATCGTCTCGATGCGTGCGGCCGCAGGGCCGGACCCTCGAAATGATCTTAAGGTCGGGCGAGGGCGTCGCGGGCTTCCATCAGCGCGAAGCCGAGCAGGTTGGTGCCCTTCCACCGGGACGGCCGCCGCGCGTCGGGGTGGTGCTCGTCGAGCCCGATGCCCCAGACGACGTCCTCCGGGCTGGCCTCCACCAGGGCCTTGCCGCGGGTGGACGCCAGGTACTCGCGCAGGTGCTCGTGGGCGGCGAACTTCGCCACGCTGCCGCGGACGACGATGCCGTACCGGTGCGCGGCCCACGTCTCCTCGTCGAAGCCGCGCACCTCGCGCCCGATGCTCTTCGCGATCGCGGGGGACGGGTTCGCGAGGATGCGGGACTCGGCCCGCCGGTCGCCGAACAGGCGGGCCTTCTCGGCCATCATGTAGTGCTCGGCGGTGGCGTACTCGACGCCGTCGATCGTGAACGGGGCGTGGAGCCACTGGCTGAGCTGCCCCTTCGGCCGGGGGCCGCCCCAGAACAGCACGAACTCCGGGAGCTCCCCGCGGGTTTCCAGCTCGAGCAGCTCTTCCATGGTCATCATGCGTCCGAGCCTGCCGAAGGCCGCGGGGGGTCGCAATCCGGTAATCCTGGCTAATCTTCGTGGAGAGAAGATCGAGGGGGATTGCCCGGTGGCGCAGCAGCAGGATCGCATCGCGGAGCTGGAGGGACGGGTCGTCCGGCTGGTGCGGGACCTGGCGCCGCCCGGGTGGCGCCGCATCGACCTGCACTGCCTCGCGACGATCGCGGTGAGCGACGTGGCGCTGACCGTGCTGACCGGCGACGGCAAGACGGTGACGCCCGCCGACGGCGTCCCGGAGGAGCTGACCGGCGCGCTGCTGGACCTGCGTCGCGCCCACTACCTGTCCGAGCAGGGGACCTGGTTCTCGATGACGCTGATCGTCGAGCCCGAGGGCGCGCGGCCCCTCTACAACTACGACTTCGACCCGGAGTGGGATCCGCCGATCCCGGTGGACTGCTGGCGGCGCGACCAGATCGTCATGCCGCGCGAGGGCGTGCACATGCCGGCGTGGCTGGCGGCCCGGCTGGACGACCGCGAGCCGTCCGGCGACGACGGCGCGCCCGCCGCCGGGCCGCTGAACCCGATGGAGCAGATGGAGCTGCTGTCGGGGCCGCTGAGCGTGCTCGTCGCCGACAAGGCGCCGCCGCTGTGGCAGAAGGTGTTCGGCTACTACCAGGCGGCCGGCGGGCACGTCGAGTTCCCGCCGATGATGTGCTACAAGGCCGACGGGACGATGTCGACGTGGGCGCCGCCCGCCGCCGCGGCGCGCGTCCTGGACCGGCTCCGCGCCGGGACGCACGGGTTCCAGGGGTCCACCTGGTCGCGGATCGACTTCGAGGTCCTGTACGAGGACGGCGGCGTGCGGTGCCGGGCGTCGTTCACGTTCGACGACGAGCCGCAGTGGAACGCCGCGCCGTCCGCCGACGACGTCCGGCGGGAGCTCGAGCGGTTCCCGCGCGAGGACGTCCCGGAGTGGATGGCGCGGCTGCTCGGGCCCGCGCCCGCCCCCGCGACGGTGGTCGCCGCGCCGGAGGAGCCGGAGCGGCGCGCGCCCGGCGGGCTGCGGCGCGCCCGCATCTTCGACCGGGTCGACCCGGAGGACGGGCGCCCCGCGGTGTCCCGCCCGTTGGTGCCGCCGCAGGAGGCCGGGCCGCTCGCCGAGTACCTGCGCGGCGCGCCGCTGGTGATGGCCGCCCGCTCCCACGCCCCGGACCGCCTCGACCCGTCGCGCGGCGACCGCGTCCCGCTGACCTTCCACACCGACGGGACGTGGGTGTGGTCGGGCGCGGTCGGCTACTACCTGCGGGAGCACGGGGTGCCGCCGGAGCCCGACCTGGTCGCGCACGCCCGCGCGCAGGGGTTCCGGGTGCCGCCGGTGGACGACGACGCGATGGATGCGGCGGGCGCGTCGGTCACCGGCCGCGACACCGGGCAGAGCCCCCGGACGGTCGTGGAGTCGCCGGGGCCGCGCCCCGGCGACACCGCGCCGTACGCGCCGTTCGGCGCGGACGGCGGGACGGGCGAGCGGTCCGCGCCGCCGCGCACGACCGTCGAGCCCGCGGACGTCCGGTCCGCGCCGCCGCGCACGACCGTCGAGCCGGCGGACGTCCGGCCCGCGCCGCGCACGACCGTGGAGCCCGCCGGCGCCCGGCCCGCTCCGGCGCCCGGCCCGGGGACGCGCGTCGAGGAGGAGTGGGCGGTCACGCTCCGGTCCCGCCTGGACGACCTGGGCGTCGACCCCGGCGAGTACCGCATCCGCGGCGACGCGGACGGCGCCTGGTGCCTGCGCTACGACGGCGGCCGCTGGGCGGTGTACCGGACGGACGGCGGCGAGCGGCAGGGCGCGGCGGCGTTCGACGATCCGGCGCAGGCCGCCGCGTACCTGCTGGGCAGCCTGCTGATGGCGCCGCGCCGCGCCGGGCCGATCGACCCGCTGGACGGGGAGCCGCCGCTGACGCTGCTGCGCGACCGGCACCGCACGCGGCTGGCCGCCGGCACCGAGGTCGACCGGTACGGCCCGCCCAGCGGCAACATGACGTACGCGGCGCGGACCCCGTTCGCGCGGCGGTCGCTGCCGCCCGACTGGGAGCGGCGGCCGTACCACGTCTACCGGCTGCGGCGCCCGCTGGAGGCGCTGACGGGGACGGCCGTGCCGTGGTTCGACCAGCCGGGCGGCGGCACCGCCTACCTGTTCGCGCGGCCGGTCTCGGCGCTGCTCGCGGACGGCGCGCTCATCGAGATCACCTAGCGTCCGATCGCGGAGACGAGGTCGAGGCCGAGGACCAGGTCGAGGTGGACGATCGTCTCGAGCTTCGCGCCCGGCGGGACGTCCGGGTCCGCGGCGAGCCGTTCGAGGACGGCGAGCGCGCGCGGGCCGTCGAGGTCGTCGGCGAGGGCGTCCTCGGCCTCGGCGGCGTAGCCGCGGTGCAGGGGGCGGCCGGGGGCGGTGGCCCAGTCGGCGACGCGCGACCGCCAGCGGGCGAGGTCGTCGCGGGCGCGGGCGACGTCGACGAGCACCGGGTCGCGGTAGCGGGCCCGCAGCAGGGCGAACCGGACGGCGAGCGGGTCGCCGGGCACGCGCCCGTCGGAGAACACGACGAGCGAGAACCCGGGCGCGGGCGTCGGGCCGATCAGCAGCGCCCCCTCGGGCGCGGCGTCGGCGACCTCGAAGTCGGGGACGCGCAGGTCGTCGAACGTGCAGCCGTCCGGCGCGACGGCCGGGGCCCGCGTGACCCGGGCGGGGCGGCGGCCCCGCTCGGCGAGCCGGCGCAGCAGGTCGGCGGTGACGAGGGCGCGCGCCCCGCCGCCGTGCAGGTGGATCCGCAGCGGGCCGGGCGGCAGGTCCTCCACCCGTCCGGTGCGGTGGTCGTAGAGCCGCATGATCACACTCTACGTTCGTGCTCGCCCAGGTCAGAGGGGCGGGTCGGTCGGCAGCGGGCCGCCGGGGATGTGCGGGGCGCCGTCCGGCTTGCGGACGGCCGCGAACCGGAGCCGCACGTAGTCGGCGACCCAGCCGGACTCGCGGCGCAGCGCGGGCGCGGCGAGGTCGTTGACGCGGGTGAGCAGCGGTTCGACCAGCTCGGGCGGGACGGTGTCGAGGGCGCGGCCCGCGTAGGCGCGGATCCAGTCGGCGGCGCCGTCGGGGCCCTCGACCATCCGGGTGGGGCGGTCGGCGTGCTCCAGCAGCCGCAGCGTGAACCCGGCGTCCTCCAGCTTGGACGCGTACTCGGCGGGGCTCGGGAAGTACCAGGGCAGTTCGGGCTCGCCGAGCCCGAACACGCGCCACGCCGTCTGCATCGCGGCGACGAGCTCGGCGCAGTTGCCCGCGCCGCCCAGTTCGCCGACGAACCGCCCGCCGGGCCGCAGCGCGGCGTGCACCTGCCCGATCACGGCGTCCGGGTCGCGGGTCATCCAGTGCAGGGCCGCGTTGGACGCGACCGCGTCGAACGACTCGCCGACGGTGAAGTCGTGCGCGTCCCCGACGATGAACGCCAGGCCGGGGTGCATGGCGGCGGCCTGCGCGACCATCTCGGGGCTGCCGTCGATGCCGAGCACCTCGGCGCCCCGCTCGGCGATCTCCGCGCTGAACATGCCGGTGCCGCACCCGAGGTCGATGATCCGCTCGCCGGGCTGCGGGTCGAGCAGGTCCACCAGGGGCGCGCCGTGCGCGGAGACGTACCCGAAGGCGGAGTCGTACGTCGTCACGGCCCAGTTCACATGTAACAAAATATCGGACAAAGGCTTGCTTACATGGTCGGTTGGGGAGTGCGGACGGCCGGGCGTGACCCGTCTCACGCCCGCGCGCCCCGTACGGTTCGTGCATGAGCGAGGTCCGCATCACCGGCGCCGAGGGGCCTGACGGCCTGTCGCTGCGCACCGTCGGCCTGTCCGTCCGGGGCCGTCCCGAACTCACCGTCTCCGGCCTTCCGCCCTACCTTGGGCACGGCTGGGCGCGCGTCCTCGGCGCGCTCGCCGTACGGGTCGCGGCGGCCCCCGAGGTCCCCGCGGAGGTGGAGCTGGCGCCGGACGTCGTCGTCCGGCTGCGTCCCGCGGGCGGCGCGCTCACGCCCGTCCCGCCCGCGCCCGATAGGGACCCGGACGAGTGGCGCCGCGAGGTCGTCGTCGCGCTGTTCCCGGAGGCGGACGCCTGACCGGCCGCCTCTAGAATCGCGTTCTAAACGAGAGAGGGGTCGCGAGTGCCGTACGAAGAGATCGAGTACGAGGTCGCGGACGGGATCGCCACGATCACCCTGAACCGTCCCGACCACATGAACGCCTACACGTTCACGATGCGCAACGAGATGCTCGACGCGTTCGACCGGATCGACGCCGACGACGCCGTCCGCGCGGTCGTGGTGACGGGCGCGGGCCGGGCGTTCTGCGCGGGCGCCGACCTCAGCACCGGCGGCGGCACGTTCGACCAGGAGCGGTCGAAGGAGATGTTCGCCGGGGACGACCTCCTCGAGGACGGCACCCCCCGCGACGGCGGCGGCACCGTCGCGCTGCGCATCGCCCGCTGCCTCAAGCCCGTCATCGGCGCGTTCAACGGCGCCGCCGTCGGCGTCGGCGTCACGATGACGCTGCCCATGGACGTCCGCCTCGCCTGCGAGAAGGCCAAGTTCGGGTTCGTGTTCGCCCGCCGCGGCATCGTCACCGAGGCCGCGTCGAGCTGGTTCCTGCCCCGCGTCGTCGGCATCTCGCAGGCGATGGAGTGGGCCGCGACCGGGCGCGTCTTCGGTGCCGACGAGGCCCTCGCCGGACGCCTCGTGTCGCGCGTCCTCCCGGCGGACGAGCTGCTGCCCGCGGCGTACGCGCTCGCCCGCGAGATCGCCGAGAACACCTCGGCGGTCTCCGTCGCCGCGATCCGCCGGCTGATGTGGTCCGGCCTCTCCGCGCCGTCGCCGTGGGACGCGCACGTCGCCGACTCCCGCCTGATGGCCGCCCTCGGCGGCGCGGGCGACGCCGCCGAGGGCGTCACGTCCTTCCTGGAGAAGCGCCCCGCCGAGTTCCCGCTGAAGGTCACCCGGGACCTCCCGCCCGAGGTCCCCGACTGGCCCGTCCGCTGACGCCGCCCCGCCGCCGCCCGCCCGCACGGGCGGGCGGCGGCGGGGTCACGGCCGCACGCCCGGCTCGTCGACGATGGCCGCCGCCTCCAGCGCCTGGTCGCCGAACACCGTCCCGGCGGGGATCGGGTCCCGTGGCGGACACGCCGCGAGCAGCAGCACCTCCCGGTCGCCCGCGGACAGCCCCGCCAGCGCCCGCGCGAGCCGCCGCGACGCCGCCGACGCGCTCACCCGCTCGTCCACCCGCTCCGTCGCCGTGTCCGCGACCGGGTCGACGCCCGTCCGGGCGAGCGCGCGCAGCTTCCGCGTCTCCGACCGGCGGTGCTTGCCGACCAGGTTCGCGGCGATCCCGTAGAGCCAGGGACGCGCGTCCGGGCGGGCCGTGTCGTAGCGGTTCCGCTGCCGGAACGCCGCCAGGAACGTCTCGGCGACGATGTCCTCGGCGGCCTGCTCGCCGAGCCGCCGCCGGACGTACCGGTGGACGGCCGGCGCGTGCCGGTCGTACAGCTCCGCGAACGCCTCCGGCTCGCTGCGCGACCGCTCGACGATCCGCCCGTCGGCGAGCGCGGCCGCTCCGTCCTCGGGCGGGGCGGGGGGCGGGGCGCCGCCCGGCGGCGGCTCCCGGGTGCCCCGGGGGATGTGGATCATGCGGCTCCGTTCGCTGCGGTCGCCGTGCGAGTCGTCGCGCGGTCGCCGGTCTTCACCCGCGGGGCCGCGAGGAGTTCACGGGGACGCCACCGCCGCGACCTTCCGCCGACGCCGTTCGTGCAGGATCATCGAGACCCGCCCCGTCCGTCGGAGGAGCTCCCGTGGTGGGCCCGATCCTGGCGATCGTCGCACTGGCGGTCTTCGCCGTGCCGCTCGTCCTGATGCTGTACTTCGCGGCCAGGTACGCCGCCGACCTGGTCCCGCGCAGGGAGCGGGACGACCGGCCGCGCGGGGCGCGGCCCGCCCCGCGCCCGTCCCCGCGAGCGCCCGGCGCCGGCGCCCCCGGGCGGCCGCCGCGCGGCGGACGGACGGCGCGCGCCCTTCGGCCACGCGTCCGGCTGCCGCCTGTGCGGGCACTCGAGGATCCACCACGAACCCCCCGAGCGGGGCGGCTGCACGTGGCGGCGGCCCGGCTGGCGCCACGAGCGCGTGTACCGCGACGACGACTGGGACACCGGCTGGGTCGACGAGCGGCGCTGGCACGACGGCACACCGTGCGGATGCGCCGCGTACGTCGGCTCCGGCGACGACTGACCCGCGCCCGCGGCACCGTCCGCGGGCCGCCGGCCAGGTGTCGAGATCGTCGCGGAGGGTAGTGGGCGGGCGAAGCAACACGATCGGGGGTTCGTGGTGCGGTACCGGAATGTCGCCCTCGTCGCCGGACTGCTGGTCCTGCTCTCCGGCTGCGGCGGCGCCGGACGCCCGGAGGCGGGGCGGGCCGGACGGGACGCGCAGGCCGGGACGGAAGCGCGGTCGCCGGGCCCGGTGCCGCCCCGGCGGATCGACTGCGGGCGGGCGAAGTGCGTCGCGCTGACGTTCGACGACGGCCCCGGGCCGCACACGGCGACGCTGCTCGACACGCTGCGCCGCGCGGGGGCGCGCGCCACGTTCTTCGTGCAGGGGATCCACGTCCCCGAGCATCCGGCCGTCGTCCGGCGGATGGTCGCGGAGGGCCACGAGATCGGCAACCACACGTGGAACCACCCGAACCTGACGACGCTGTCGCGGGACGGCGTCCGGGAGCAGATCCGGCGGACGCAGGACGCCGTGCGGGACGCCGCCGGGGTCGCGCCCGCGATGATGCGGCCCCCGTACCGGGCGGTCGACGCGGCGGTGGCGGAGGCCGCCGGGCTGCCGGTCGTCCTGTGGAGCGTGGACCCGCAGGACTGGCGGCGCGCCGACGTCGCGCGCAAGGTGAAGACCGGCCTGCGGGACTCGGGCCGCGGCGACATCGTGCTCTACCACGACGTGCACGCGTCGACCGTCCAGGCCATGCCGCAGATCGTGGACGGCCTGCAGAAGCGGGGCTTCACGCTCGTGACCGTGTCGGAGCTGTTCGGGGAGGGGCGCCTGAAGGCCGGCGAGGTCTACACCCGGCGCGAACCGGAGGCGACGCCCGTCAGCGCGGACCCGCCCGCCGGGCCGCCGGAGTCGCCCGGCGGGTGAGCCGGGGCGCCGGCCGGGGCGCGGGGCGTCAGTCCGCGTCGCGGGGGC